>NZ_LMVP01000111.1 GCF_002287235.1 Methanosarcina spelaei | reverse complement strand
GCATTCATTTTCATATAGTTGTGCATGTTATTCAAGGAATATCATGTTTGTTTTCTTAATAAAGGTATTAGGGGAATATTCAAACAGACCCTCGGCAGGATAAATATATTAAAACTAAATTGACCGAGAAGAAGGGCTCACCTCAATCAGAAAATTCCCTCCCCAAAAGGGAAAGATCACTTTTATCAAAAAGGCCCTGCGAAGACTCTGTTCCAAAATCTAGTGATTTTTTCATTTCTTGATTGAAAATCTGAATTCGAAAGAAGAATCCCGTTTTCATCAAAATCAATATTCGACATCTAAAGACTTCAATCCCAAAGTTGTATCTCAGGGATGGTGACCAATTACAAAATCTAGTGATTTTTTATTTTATGTTCGTCACTGGATTTTGATACTGAGTCCCTGCGAAGGGCTCCCTATAAATCTGCAAGTTCGCAAAAAGTAACCTTGTGTTCAATTTCTTTTATAAATTTACTGATCGAATCTTTTCGAGTATAAATTATCAAGTCATTCATAGCTCTTGTTACAGCAACGTAAAAGAGCCTTCTTTCTTCCTCATATCTATCTCTTTTACGTGAAAGAATTGCTGGTTCAAAAATATCGGGATTTTCTATTTCACAGGGAAAACCGTATAAATCTTCCACCACATCCAGCAAGAAAACGACTTTAGCTTGTAAACCTTTGCTCTTATGCACTGTCATGAAAGGTACTTTGTTGGGGTTTTTATTCCCATCAAAGGAAATAGGAACATTTTGAATTTCAGCATACTCCATTAATTTATTCATCATCTTGAGATTTTTCCCAATTCTGGATAAAAGTAGAATATCTTTTGCTTCATAACCTTCATCAAGATAATATTTTATTGAATTAATGCAGTGATTAGCAATTTGAGAATAGTATAGATTTGTTGATTTTCGATTACAGTTTGAAACGTAGATTTTTACAGGACTTTCAGCAGCGTTTTTAGCAATAGTCTCTTTTTCTATCTGTGAGCCTCTATTATATTTTATAATTTCAGCACCTGTATCCACTATAGACTTACAACTTCTGTAATTTATGGAAAGGTCAGTTCTAGCCGGATGGTCAAAGTATTCACTGAAGTTGACAAAAAAGTTAAGGTCAGATCCTGAAAAACCCATTATGCTTTGCCAATCATCGCCCACACAGAATAATTTACATCCATTGTTTTTCTTCATAAGTTCACGTATAAACTCATATCTTTGAGCACTTATGTCCTGATATTCGTCAATTAAGATTTGGTCAAAAGAATTTCTATATAATTCTTGATTCTCTTTCAGTTCCTTTACAGCAAGATTGATCATATCAGCAAAATCAATCTTATTTTCAGCTCTCAACTCATTTTCATAAATCTCATAGATATCTAATGCAATCTTAGCAAATGCTTTTTGTTTTGCAGACCATCTTTCAGTTAGTAACCTTTGTTTGAGATTTTCTGGAGGCAGATTGTACGTTTTAGCAATTGTTATGAATCGGCTGATATTGAAAGAAAGACCTTTAACAGATTCTTTGCATCCATAGTTCACTCTATTGACAAGTTGCTCATAAGGAACAGGAGTGAACTTAAAATCTTGATCAGGATGCTTTGTTTTTAATGCCTTTGTCATTCTTTCAATCAAAATTTTCTCAAAATTATCCCCTTTGAATTCGAAATTTGTAATTTCCACAAGATAATACTTATCTTGTTGCAGAAACTTCTCTATTTTTCTCTTCATACCTAGTTTGTATTCTTCTGATGCATTTTTACCTTCAAACCAATCTGGCACTTTTCCATTTTTGTCTATCGCCCAATGCTCAAGGTAAATGTCATAATCAGGAAAGAAAAAATCGGGTTTTGGAATCTTTCTATTACCGCTAGTATCGGTATATGCCATCCATCGAGCAAGACATTCATAAATTATTTTGACTCTTTCCCCGTTCAGATTGTGACTAATAAAAAAGTTCAGTATAACCCTTTCAGCCTCACTTTTTACTTTAGTTCCATCAAGAGCAGTATATGTTAAATTCACCATATATTTGTAAAACTCTTCTTTTTTATCAAAGTCTTCCTGGCTCTTTATTATCTCATTGTCATGATAGAATCTCATATAATCTACAATTTTCTTCTGGAAATCTTCGTTTATCTTTCTAAGATCGAATAAGTACTCAATGTAATTCGAAAATTCTCTGTCAAAACTAGAACCTGAAAACTTTAATTTTAGAATCTCTTTTCCTGAAACTTTGCTCTCTTCTTCCAAGATTTTCTTTCCCAATGAATGAAAAGTTCTGACTTCCGCATCTTCAATACCAAACCTTTCTTTAAGTCTTTTTTTAACCTCTTCAGCAGCTTTATTCTGATAAGCAAGAATGAGTATCCTTTTTGCATCAACCTTATCTGGTTCTCTTTCTGTTAGATAAGCTGTTCTTGTGATCAGTACTTCAGTTTTTCCAGAACCAGCACCTGCTACAACTAAATTATGTGTATCATCAGTCACTACGGCCCTTTTTTGTGAGTTATCTAGAGGAAAAGAAGATTTCTGGAATAAATAATCATACTTCTGGATTCTTCCCTGTATAAATTGCTCATTGTCATATCTCTCAAACTCACTCAATAAATAGGAAAATTCTGTTATTGACTTCATAACAAAGTTATTTGATGGTTCATCCAGAAGTTTACTTTTGATTTTAAAAGAAGAACAGGTATTTAGGCAATTTTTGCAAATACCAATTAAGTTCTTTCTTTCATGATAAATCAAATAGGTCTCTTTTCTTGTATTGTATAACTCGTGCTTTAAATATAATTCAGATATATCCTTTCCAATATTTTCTTTTACTTCTTCGCTTATGGTTCCTTTTTCTATTTTTAAAATTTTATTTCTGACTTCCAGAATTTCGGTTATGCATATTTCGTGAATTCTTTTTAATGAATGTGTAATTGGAGAGATAATCGATAAAATAAATGGCCTTAGTTTACCTTTTCTAAATCCTGAACAATTCTCGTTTCTATTACCTAAAACCATCTCAACGCCTTCTAGGAACTTAAAAGAAAAACTGCTGCATAGGTTGATACGTATGTTTATACACACATAGCATAAAAATTTAGGCTAAGGGGGAGGATGTAAACTTTAGATAAATAAATGAGGTATGAATTGCGTTGATAGAAGACTTTTCCATTTCGTATTCAACGATCCAGTTTTCTGAAAGATCTCCTTAATCCATAACTCATCTGAAAAATGTTGCTTGAATCCGAAAATTCCCTCCCCAAAAGGGAAAGATCGCTTTTAGCAAAAAGGCCCTGCGAAGGATTCCTTACAAAATCTTTTAAATTTAGAAAACTCGCGGGTTTTCAATCTCACTTTCATTTTACAACTATGTTTGGGGAAGATTTCAGTGGACCGCCAGCCGGAGAAATATATTAAAACTGAAATAAACGTGAAAAAAGGTCCACTTCAGTCACAAAATCCCTTCAAAGTGAAAGATCACTTTTAGCAAAAAGACTCTGCGAAGGGCTCCTTCTAAACTCTATTTGAATCTGCAAAAATCGGGGATTTTCAATTTAACTTTGATTTTACGAATGTATTCGGGGAAGAATTCAGCAGATCATCAGCAGTAAAATATATTTCAATTTAGATTATTATCTATTCGAGTTTTTCAGGAATTCTCTTCTCCAAGCCACTCTTCCCTTGAAATTCGAGCTTGTTTAAGAATTCTTATCAGAAGATCAATTCCGATTGTATTTTTATGTGGATTAGGAATCGTTAAAACAAGATCTCCTTTTCTCATAAAAGGATGCTTTCCGCCAGAATAGGGTCCTTCAAATCCCAGTTCTTGCAATCTTTTAACAAAGGTTCGCCAATCGACAGAGACCAGCTTAGACAACTGCAATATCTCCCGGCTCTTTGATCACATAGTCTCCAATCCGGGGCAGAGGCAGTCCGCTTCTCAATTTGATAACTATCCATTCATCAATGACTTCTTCCAGGTTTCTGCGACATTCTTCAAGTGTCTTGCCTGTAGCCCATACACCCTCAAGTTCGGGAACTTCTCCATAATAAGGTTCTTCATCATCGATTATTTCATATTTTGCCCTTTCAAGAGCCGCGTGGATGTACTGGATGAGCATAATTAAACCTTTCCGAACTGGTATATCTAGTTTTATGCTGTTTAAATCTTATATAGGTTATGCGAATCCGGTTAGACCTGTAAGAATTAAAGTCTTCAATTTCTCGTTTCTTAACAAGACTTACGGAACGTGCTCGGGGAAGGTTCAAGCAGTCCGCCGGCCAGAGAAATATATTAAAACTGAATTGGAAATGAAAAAGATTTAACCCTCCTCCTTTAGTAATTATAAATACTACAACCGCAAAATACTATGATATATCAAGAAGGAATCCAAACAGAGCCTGAATAAATGCTGGAAAACCGAAAAGAAGCTGACATTTACATTCGGAAACTTCATGAAATGCTTCCTGAGCTTAAAGAAAAGTACCATGTCAGTTACCTGGGGATTTTTGGGTCTTACATAAGGGGAGAGCAAAAGTCAGGAAGTGATCTTGACATACTCGTTGAGTTCAGCAAAACCCCTACTATTTTTAAATTTGTCAACCTTGAAAATTACCTTTCGGATGCTCTGGGTATTAAGGTAGACCTTGTTATGAAAGATGCATTAAAGCCGAATATAGGTAGACATATCCTGAGTGAAGTTAAAGCTGTTTGAAGAGGGATTAAAATTCGTGAAGTAAAATACTGTATCCAGGATATCTATGACGCAATGGAAGCAGCAGAAGAATTTATTAACGGCTGGACACTTGAAGA
Organism: Methanosarcina spelaei; assembly: GCF_002287235.1. Taxonomy (GTDB): domain Archaea; phylum Halobacteriota; class Methanosarcinia; order Methanosarcinales; family Methanosarcinaceae; genus Methanosarcina; species Methanosarcina spelaei. The sequence continues at coordinate 2,137 of NZ_LMVP01000111.1, read as the reverse complement.
GTTTACCGAAGATCGTAAAACCCAGTTTGCAGTCGTTAGGGCTCTGGAGATTATTGGTGAAGCAACAAAGAATGTCCCATTTGAAATCCGTGAGAAATATCCCTCTGTTCCTTGGAAAGATCTGGCTTGAACGTGAAGAAAAGTTCACTTAAAAAGGATATTCCGAATCTTTTGAATTTTAAAAAAAGTAGAAAAGAAATAAGTGTTGATGTAAACTTAATTACACAAATTACACTTAGTATCTGCGGTTTTCTCTGGGTGTCCTGTGGTTAGGAAGACAATCCCTGCAATAAACCGGTCTTTCTGGGTCAGGTTTAAAAGGCACTTCGGTTTCAACACCGCAATCAGAACATTTTGTCTTGTGCATTTCTCTTGGAGCGCCGAAATTAGAATTTCCTCTGAAGTTTCTGTCATTAAAAGCCATATTTGTTTCACCTTGTTTTAGTTTTTAGTTTTTGTTAATTGTTTGAAAATAAGATTGTATAGACTCTTTAATTAAAAACAAAAATTGGTTTTTAATAACAGATTATTATACGTCTCTTTATTTGTCAACACACGTACATGGTACTTAAAATATATAAATCTATCTATGAATAGAAGCATAATATCAAATGAGAACAACTTCTAAGTACGGTTTGCAGAGTAGATAACAGCCTATTTTCTGATAGCTCCTGAAAACAGAATTCAGTTAACAAGTCTTCACTTAAATAGGGTCCTCCAAAATCAGTGTGTAAAATGAGGATTCAGAATGCTTATTTTAGGAAATAAATATATAACCAGAGTTCCCCCAATAAAAGTACATTCTTAAAATTCAATTTAGAGGAAAATCAAAGTTGCGCTGGCGCACCCCGCTGCAAGCAACGGGGTATGTTCGCGCCACCGCTCAAAATTCCGTTAAAGGAAATAATAACCCTAAACAATTTAGTGTGAGCAGAAGTTAGTAATCGAAAATGGAATTGAGAAATTTTATTATTATCAACGGTTACCGGGGAAGTTTCCATCCCCGCAGCAAGCTAGCGGGGTATTCGACTGAAATCACATTTTTTTGAAATTATGGCAACTAACTCCGTTTTCGTTTTACAAAATAAAATGTTGAAAATAAGGGCTAAAAAAACCTTAAAATAAAAGTTAAGGATATTTAATTTCTTTAATGGAAAATAAATTCTTTATCATCTGTACTTTATTGGGGGAACACTAGCACCATATCCAATTCACGAGATAAGGCTTATTAACCCTTGGAAAATGAATCATTTTTTGAGGACCCTATCACTTAAAACAATCCTCCAATAGAAATGAATTAGTTTGATCAAAAAATAGAACCTGCAAAGGACTCCTCCTAAATTTGCAAAAATCGTAGGTTTCTAATTTAACTTTGATTTTACAAAATGTATTTGAGGGAAGATTCCAGCAAACCGCCTGCGGGAGAAATATATTAAAACTGAATTGAATGTGAAGAAGGGTCCACTTAAATCACAAAATCCCCAAAAGGAAAAGATCACTTTTAGCAAAAAGGCCCTGCGTAGGGCTTCTTATGTTTGTTAAGAAAATATCTGCAAAAATCACGGGTTTTCAATTTCACTTTGGTTTCATAAATGTACTCGGGGTATATTTAAGCAGTCCGCCGGACTCTGTTCCAAAATCCAGTGATTTTTGCATTTTTGATAGAAAGTCTTAATTAGCAAGAAGAATCCAGTTTTTATCAAAATCGATATTCGCTATCTAAAGACTTGAATCACTAAGTTGTATTACATGGATGGTGACCATTTATAAAATCTAGTGATTTTGAGTTTTACATTCATCACTAGATTTTGGTACTGAGTCGTCCGCCGGCAGGAAAAATATATTTCAATTGAATTGGAGCCTGTCCCAAAACCAATATAATGCCAGAATAGGAGTTATAATATTGGCGGTAATAGTAGATTAGATAATGTTTTGGGATAGGCTCTTGGAATAACTGAGAGGATTTCATTCCCTATTTGGGGTTCAGTTTCAGATGGCTCCTATGAAAACAAGATTCGGTTAACAGATTTTCAACTTAATCTGAAAACAGTCCAAAAAAGAAAAAATCAATTTTAATGAATTGATAATCCATTTTTATCCGATTGATGTTTTAAAACACCTGAATGTTAGCATTTCC
>NZ_LMVP01000110.1 GCF_002287235.1 Methanosarcina spelaei | reverse complement strand
TTAGCAGTTCAAAGAATGCTCTATTACCTAATCAGGATTATCAACCATTTTAAGAGTTGTTCCTGGATGACCTTCTTGACCTCCAGGGTTCTTTTCGCTCTTTTTACGGAGACTCTTGGGATTAGGTTTTCCTTTGACAAAAAAATCAGTAGAAGGAGGTTTACTGCTGTTTCTGCTATTTTGATTTAAGCGAGATTCTAAAACTTGCAATTTTTCACTAAGCTGTTTTATTTGAGATTCAAGACTCTCAATGTAAGTTGCAATAACTTCAGGATTTGAAGTACACAGAGCAAGAATCTCTTCACGTTTCATCAAAGATAGAAATAACTCATTGTAAATCCAATTTTTCCTCGAAAAGAGGAAAAATTGTGTAGCCCTAAAAAGGCTACCTGAATAGTAACGAAATCTTTATCAATATGTCTTTAGATCGAAATAAAAAGTTTCAATCCTTGTGTTAGTGGATCTCGCTTACAAGTTCTTTTTTCACCAAGTTCTCTTTGTTCTTAGTGATTCTTACTTTTCCAGCCTCTGTGAGGTTTATAACATTATTATAATATTTTTAAGCCAAGAAAAGAGACCCTCTTATATAAAGTTTTTCTTCCTGTTGAATCCCAGAAACCAATGGATACCTGAAGGCTAATTTTTCATATTCGGATATCAGTAAGTTCTTAGTTTCCATGTAACCTGCGTGTTCATCAGATAGTTCCAGAAAAAGACAATTACTATCCCTATGAGGTTTGAAACCAGATAATAGATACCAAAGAAATTTGTCAGGAAATACAATATTCCTATATTAATTATAAGTCCTACAATTGAGATACCCTGGAAAGAAAAAAATCTCTTAAATCTATTCTGTGTATATTTATCGGCTTTATCCTTCAGTTTAAATGTCCAGTAGTCATTCAGGAGAAAATTACTCAGGATAGATATTTCTATTGCTACTAAACTGGATATAATATAATAAAGGCCTATATACTCAGTAAATAAATATAGAGAACCAACATTGACCAGTACCCCGGATAATCCTACTAAGCAAAATTTTCCTATTTTCTCCCATTCGGTCCAGGCATGGTTATTACGAAAAGCAAGAGAATACTTAGCGATATTTAAAATTTGTTTTATATAGTCAGTTATGATGCAAAATGTGAGTTTACTTTCTCCGTTCTGCCGATCACTAAATGTAAATGGAATCTCGATAAATGAGTTCCACTTTCCCTTTCCGAGAACTTCCATAAGAATTTTGTACCCGCGAGGATGAAGTTGAGCTCCAGAGATAACTTTCTTTTTTTGGGCAAAAAAACCGCTTACAGGATCCGTAACTTCAGGAAATAGTATTCTTCCAAGTCCTGTTGCTCCAAGAGACAAAATCCGACGTTTAAGAGGCCATTGTTTAATGCCTCCTCCGTGAGTATATCGACTTCCTATTACAATATCTGTTCCTTTTTTAATTTCTTCGTAAAAACGAGGAATTAATGCTGGAGGATGGGAAAAATCGGCGTCAATTACCAGAAAAGTGTTAGAATTTGCCTGCCTGAAGCCCTCAACTACGGACTGTGAAAGCCCATGATCTGTGTGTCTTACGATAATTCTCAGATTATTGTATTTCAACATAAGCTCTTCGACAATTTTAATAGTTTTGTCTCGAGATTCGTCATCAACAATAAGAATCTCCCCACGAATCTTATGTAATGAAAGAGTTGAGTTCACAGCCTCGATTATCCTGGCAATATTGATCTCTTCATTAAAGGTGGGAATAATTACTGTTAGTTCATACTTAAGATACATTTTAACTCCAACTTGTAAATTAAACCTAATAAGCGAAATAATAATCATCTATTTGTATAAAATTAATAAGAAATCTCAATTAGATCACCAGATTGAAACTATTAGTCCAGAATACCATTAAAAAACCTTGGAGGAGAGCGAAAGACAGCGTAATAAGGTCTTCTGAAACGCGATTTTTAGTAATATCCGCAAAAAGGATATAAATAGGAAAAATTACAAGAATAAATCTGGGCATGGACTGAATTCCCGTACAAAGTGGGACGAAAATAGAATATATACAAAATAACCAGTAAGAAAATCGGATCCTTCTGTAAAATAATATAAAAATAAACATAGCAATGGTAGCAAAAACAGCCTCAAAAGCTGTGTAAATATCCCCCTGATACCCGTTAATTAGAATCTCCAGAGGATTTCCAAAATGTCTTTGCCACATTACCTGAGAGTGTGCAAAAGCCATGAAATCTCCAGTCAGGTGATAATTAAAGATCATGAAAGAAAATGTGCCCAGAGGGATTAAAGAGAGATAAAACAGAGGAAATATTTTATTTAGGGAGTTTTTAAGGCTTTTTAAGCTTACATCTTTTCTTATCAAAGGCATAAGACCCTCGTAAAGCAAAGGTAAAACGACAAGAACACCGGTAGACCTTGTTAAGGATAAAAAGAACCCTGTGATCCCAGCTAGGTGCCATTTACCTGTTCTGGCGTAATAAAAACACATTAAAGTAAGAGTAAGGTACAGGGATTCGGTGAAAACTCCAGAAAGAATGAAAGAAACCGGAAAAAGAAGCAGATATTTTATTGATTTAATGGATATATCTTCATCATAATCGAGCCTTACAAGCCGATAAAGATACACACAGGAAACTATTAAACAAAAGTTTGATATTATCAAACCAGCAAGATAGTAATTTCCTGTAGCCAAGCCTAGAAATCTCATTATCAATGGATACAGGGGAAAAAACGCGATATTAGTCTGCTGTGAAATTACCTGGTACATAGAACTTGGAGTATAGCCATGCTGAGAAATACCTATATACCAGCCTGTATCCCAAACTCCCCATATATCCAGCCAGTTATGTTTTGTCCAGATAGGCTGATTCGTCCCGTATACTGATAAAACTTTACGAGATAGCACTCCGATGATGCTTAAAATTATTCGTGTACTGAAGAACATTAATAAGATATATTTTATTTCAGGAATGTGAGGTCTGTGTTTAGAAAATGAAATTGAGTTCATGTGCTACTATTTCCTGTTTAATCCTTAATTTATTTTACAATTGTTTTTAAAATGCAAACAGTTTAGCTCAATAATATAGGCTCTCTTATATCCCGACTTCTGAATTAACAAAATCCTCAACATTTAAGTGGTTTTTTGCTTTAAAGTAGAAGCAATAAATATGTAAGATTATAAAAGAAATTTCTAAACATATTGTCAGAACCTGTCACTACCTATTAAATATTCAATATTGCGATATAACTGGAAACTCAAAGTTCGTTTAATATGACTTTCTATTTTCATCAAATCATTAGCATATACTTTAGTTAGTATGCATAGATCGAAATCAAAGGCAATGAATAAGGAGTGCATTAATAAAATACTCTATTAAATTTAATAATATGAAATACTTTATGATCAATTCCGTCTCCTCTTATTATAGTTTTTTATATTTATATTTTTTGAAAATTATCACTATTTCTTCAAAGTGAGTATCCTACACTACAAATAGCTTTGAAAAATGTTACCATTTTATTCAGGCAGGTAGGTTTGAGTTGACAGTTCAGGCGTTGTTGAGAAAGTTTGGCTTAAGTTTGACTCTTTGGATATTAGAATTTCCATAATATCTATGGACTTTTCCGCAAACTTTATAAATTTTTGAATACATAAGTTTAACAAAGGATAATGAATAAAACACTAACATATCTTGTTATAAGGGATATTTCCTAACTCCTAAGTTTGTTTTTGTTTAACTCCAGGGATCTTACTTAAAAAACGAGCAAGCACACGAATACATTTAAATGAAAGGGACAGAATAATAATAGGTGGTATATTGGGGGAAACCATTGATTATTGTTATTATATAAAAATGCCTGGAAAACTCTTTGAGCCTAAGGATAGTATGGCCAAAATCAGTTTAAATAAAGAAGAGCAAAAAATCTTACAGGGTTTTGTGCACAACAAGGCTGAACAAAAAGCCGGTTACTATGACCAGAAAATAGCTGAAATGAAACAGAAGTACGATATGGATTATTCAACTTTTCAGAATAAAATCTACTTTAGAGCAACAGAAATAGATCTTGAAGAATGGAACGATTTCGTGCTTTGGGGAAGTTATGTCAAAGCACATCGGTATTGGGCACAGTTTTGCTGAGTGAAACCTCAACCAGTTAATTTATCGTTCTCTCTCGGAATTAACGTTAAAAAAGAAACTACGTCAGTCTTGTAGCCCTGATAAAGAATAATTTACAGGGAAGACTAGTATTTCAAATCAGTGTTTGTAATTATACAGTTATTGTATTGACAGTATTAATTATATAATCGTTAATTTTATAATTTGAATTTTTATAATTTAATAATTATTTACTTTTTATATTGATCTGTTTTCCTTTGTCATAAGGACACATAAAAAACTTCGTCGTATGAATATAACGAATTATTGTACTGCTACTCAGGTTTTCATAACTGCAAAGCATTGTTTGTATTTATTTTAAAGAACGCTTTTATTGTTGTAAAGAGCCATTATATGATAATTAAAATCATATTATTTTTTAAACCGCATAGAGGAGAACTGTATGGCTCATGATTATATGTTAATTCTTGGATCGAATGTGTATGCAGATCCTGTATACAGGTTGTCATACAAGCCTGATCAAAATAACAAAGATAGGGTACCTTTATTCACTCTGGAAAACTGTGATGGCGATTTGGTTCTAACAACCGAGATTCGGGACGAAAATTCCAATCTTATAGCAAAAATCGATAAAAATGAGTTTATCCAGCTTAATGAAAACTTTGAGGCAGAAGGGAGAATCGAGGCTGAGAGCGGCTTTACACTGATGCGAAAAGAAGATAGAACTGTTATTTTTAATGTCAGAATTACAGAAGACAGATACATAGTAGTGACAGGAACTTTTTATGTAGAAGATAAAAAAATCCGTATAACTGACAGCAGCGTGGAAATAAACGACGTATCTCGAAAAAGCATAAACGGCGTGGATATGCATGATGCCATTTTTGTCGGGACTTGCGATATTACGTTAACCAATGATGGGATGATAATTTAAAGCTCAACCAATTAATTTTTTGTTACCATTTAGTTTTTCGTTACCAGTTTGTTTTTCGTTTATTCCATTTTTCTTGTTGTCCCTATATCCGGTTGATATTTTTCTCAAATGCTCATAAAGTAGTTCTCAGTTCTTTTTTGTTCCGGACCTCAGCGCAACTGGAGCTTGCCTGCATTCCTTGCACAAAAACACAATTATTTTTCACACTAAGTATTTAATCATGGTAATATCAGTCATGTAACACCAGACGACCTAAAAAACGTTTTTAAAAATACCTTTTCAGGATTTGTCTCCAAAAGTGCATTTTCAGGATATAATCCAGGGTCACACTGGTATTTTCTACAGTAAGTTAACTGGAAACTTTACAAAGTTAAAAAATAGACTGGAATTGTTTGCGGACTTAAAAATCAGGTTTTTACTTAAATATCAGGCTTTTTATTGAAGTATTATAGAGCTTTTTATGGTCAGATTACTCCAAGCTGCATGAGCCGGGCAACGGATATCAGTATGATTCCTGTTGTCAGCCTTATTTCCACTCTCCACCTTTCCCTGAATTCGGTGACTTTACTCGGGCTGAGTCCGAAGGCAAGGAGGAGGCCAAGAGCTATTACAGGAAGCAGGAGTCCTAGATTGTAAATACCCATATATAATGTTCCCCTGAGAATATCGGTTTTTGTTGCCAGGATGCTCAGGAGTGAGAGAAAGATAGCTCCTACACAGGGAGCTTTGACCAGGGAGAACATACTTCCAGAAAGGAAGGACAGCAATACCAGGTTATTCTGATCCATTTTGCCCATAAAGTTTTTTAAAGGTTTGGGAGTCCTGAAGGTAGTTCTTGCATGCTTTTTCAGCCAGTAGGCATCAAAAATATGCCAGAGGCCGAGCAGGAAAATGATCAGAACTGAAGTTTCTATAAAACTTCCCTGGATGTCAGGCAGGAGATTAACAACAATGAGGATGCCCATTCCGGCAAGCATATACATGGTAAAGATTCCTGCCGAAAAACCGAGTGTGATTTTGAGCATTTCTTTTCTTCTTCCATGCTTGACAAGCGTAACTGAAGCGAGAAAAGCCATTACCGCAAGGAGGCAGGGATTAAAACCTGCAAGGATGCCTGCCACCAGAAGTAAGAAAGGACTGATTTTTTCGAGATGCTTGTTTTTTCCATCTCGGGTCCCTGTTAAGGGGAGAGAAAGATCCTCGATAAGAAGAGTAGAAGGCATCTGGGTTTCTGTTAGAAAAAATCTTGATGTGTTTATACATACTCCGTAAAAACAGCCTGTTGCTCGGCCTCCAGATACCGCAGATGAAACTAAGGATGCAGGGCTCAACAACAAAAAAATGCAGGCCAGCACAAAAATTCCTTTGTTTACAAACAACTTACGCTCATTTTTCTTTTTCATATATTTTTCCAAAACTATTTTATAAAGAAAGCTTGAACATCCGGAACCTACGGACACATAATCTCGAGTAAAGTTCAAATTTTTGCTCGTTTTAAGGGCTGTTCTTATGGAAGGAAAGAGACTGTGTCCAGATTGAGCTTTCATTCTTTAATTTTCCTCTTTTTATAGTGAAAAAAATATGTATTGATAACAATTATTTCTTTCGATTTTACTAATTAAGGTGTTACTTTTAGTCTTAATTTATCTATCCATATATTAGTTTTTGTTAAGATATCATCGGTTTTACAAAAACTCCACACCTCATTGTCAAGGCCGATTTACTTTTCCCCATTTTGGCCGATTTACTTTTCCCCACCTTTGTCGGATAAGTCAGGGAGATCTCTCTCCCTTTCTCTCCTAAGAACCGGACAGGACAGTTTCCCGTCATCCGGCTCAGACATTCTATAACCCTTTCTGTATTAGGCAGCAGTTTTTTTGTATCCTCTTCAAATTGAGTGGAAATCTCTCACTTTCCACTCACTGAACTTC
>NZ_LMVP01000109.1 GCF_002287235.1 Methanosarcina spelaei | reverse complement strand
CAAAATATGATAAGGGAAAATGGAAAAACTATTATATTTTTTATGCGGTTGAAAAACCATTGAATTTGAAGAGGATACCTTACTTTTTCAGTTCCACATTTTCCATGTATCCTTCTCCTCTCGGAGTCAGGACATAATATATAGTTCCTTCACTGTCCTCTTTTTCAATACAGAGGGTACTTTCCAGCATATTCAGGTTATAACTTGCCTGAGAATCCGTGAGCTTGAGTTCGTCTTTAATTTTTTCAAGCGATTTTTTATGCTCTACCAGGGCTTTGAGGATGTTTCTCCGTACAGGGTTCTGCAAGGCATTAAGGCAGGCCCTGTGGTCTTCTGTCATATCCTCTTTCATTTTGCCTTCGCGCTTCATCTTTGAAACCCATTCTTGTTTTCTTTTCGCAGCTTCCTCGGGAGTCATATTTGATCATTAATATATTGGCCGCTGTATCTAAATAATCTTGGGGAAGAGAAATTCGCAGTATAGCACCTATGATGAGTTAAATAGCATGAGTCCTCTAGTTATTGTGAGAATTTGATCATCATGGAGGGGTATGTTTGGAAGATGATAGTGGAGATATGTTTAAGTATAAACTTGGAAAGTGGGTTCTAAGCATAGATGAATGTGCTTTTATGAATCTTATGGATATTGGAAAGAACAAATCTGTACGTCAATATCTTATCGAGTCAATTGATAACTGGATAAACAAAGATGAACCACTTATGACAGACGAGTTCATTTCGGAAATGTGCGATTTTATTAAAAACGAAAACGAAGTCCTTTACGACCGTTTAGTGAAGAAATGCGCTTTGAAAGGAATAAGTGTAGGTGAAGGCATATTTGAATCGCTGAGTCTTTTGAACTGTGGAATGATAGGTGCGCAGGAGTGCAGAGAGTATGAAGATGACTTCTCTAACATGTGATGTTCTATCTTATATTCTCACTCTCTTGAGTAAGCTTAATTTCGTACTTCAAACGCATAAGTCCTGGTACGTTTCGTGTAAAAGAAAGGTATTTAGGTGCAGCAGTAAGATTTCGCAGTGAAATTCCTCTGCTATTCACCTGTCTTTGGTTTTTCAGTAAATTTTCTTTGGGATATTTTTGCAATTTTGCTGAGGACTTCTCTCACTTGTTTTTTCACTTGTTCTTTCACTTGTTCTTTCACTTGTTCTTTCACTTGAAATCTTTCAGGGATTCAAAATCCAGGGTTGCAAAATAATCCTCAATGGTCTCGTCTCTCCTTATCTGCACAACACTTCCATCTTTTCTGAGAAGGAGTTCGGCAGAACGGAGTTTTCCGTTGTAATTGAAACCCATAGCGTGTCCGTGAGCTCCTGTGTCATGGATTGCAAGGATGTCTCCGATTTCAATTTCAGGAAGCGGCCTATCAATTGCGAACTTGTCATTGTTTTCGCAGAGAGAGCCTGTTACGTCGTACTTATGGATAGGAGCCTCTTTTTCCTTTCCGAGCACGGTTATATGGTGATAGGCTCCGTAAATGCCAGGTCGCATGAGGTTGGCCATACAGGAGTCCATCCCGACATAGTCCTTATAGGTATGTTTGAGATGCCGAACCTGAGTAATCAGGTAGCCATAGGGACCTGTAATTACACGGCCGCATTCCAGGAAGACTTTAAGCGGATAAAGCCCGTTAGCTGTGACTGTGGACTCATAAGCTTCTTTGACACCTTTTGCCACGGCTTTGAAGGAAACAGGTTCTTCTTCAGGCCTGTATGGGATGCCTATGCCTCCACCGAGGTTCACAAATTCAAATTTTATATTGAGTTCCTTTGAGATTTCAACTATAAGTTCGAAAAGAATTTTTGCGGTTTCCACAAAGTAGTCAGCGTTTAATTCGTTAGAAGCCACCATTGTGTGCATTCCGAAACGCTTTACTCCCCTGTCTCTGAGTATGCGGTAGCCTTCAAAAAGCTGGTCTCTCGTAAAGCCGTACTTTGCTTCTTCAGGCTTTCCTATTATAGCATTTCCTTCTTTAAGAGGGCCAGGATTATACCTGAAACAGACAATATCAGGAAGTCCGGCATACTTTTCAAGGTAGCCAATATGGCTTATGTCATCAAGGTTTATGTATGCTCCAAGCTCTTTTGCCTTCAGGAACTCTTCAGAAGGAGTATCGTTTGAGCTAAACATTATGTCTTCCCCGGTAATTCCCGCTTTTTCAGCAAGAATTAGCTCCGGCAAAGAGCTGCAATCCGCACCGAAACCCTCTCCTTTAAGAATTTTAAGAATAAAAGGGTTTGGGAGAGCCTTTACAGCAAAAAACTCTTTAAAGCCCGGAACTTCCCTGAAGGCTGCTTTTATTCTCTGCGCATTTTCCAGAATAGCTTTCTCATCGTAGATATGAAATGGGGTGGGATACTTTTTTATTATTTCCATAATTTTTTCTTTGGTGAAGGGAAGATCCTTTGAAACCATATTATTACCTTTTACTGATTTTTGTTTAATGGAGTTTTGTATCAATTTGAACTTTTACTCCTTTATTAGTCTTTCTGCCCCGAGTTCCGTCACCCGAGTTCCGTCTCGGGAGGACGGTGCCCTTTTCGCTCACTTTGTTCGCTCAAGAGGGCTGAATTATAAAAAGATATTTAGCTGATCCAAAAGGACTAGTTTAGGATAAGAAGTACTGATATTTAACTCAGGGACTGGTTTTTCCTAATTTCTTTTAGGTCATACAGCAACCATTTTAAAACTGCTTGACCGAAAACTCCAGTAACGTTTGGATTTGAAAAACTTATCCCCTAACCCTATAGGCGTGATCAACCGGCGCAACGGTTGCGGGTTAACGGTTGTGGCACAAACCGATCACTGGTTGGGTTTTTTGAAAACTTGTTTAAGCCTGGAGTATGGATAGGTGTTTATAACGTCTTCTTTTTCCAACCAGCCTCGACGCGCCTGTCCTAGGCCGTATCGCATGTAAGTTAGGTCGGAAACGGCATGGCTGTCTGTAGATATACAGAACTTCAGGCCAAAGGTCTTTGCACGCAGGATAAGCTCGTCATTAAGGTCAAGCCTTGAAGGCTGGCTGTTGATCTCCATTATTTTTCCATTTGCAGCGGCAGCTTCAAAAACCTTTTCAAAATTAACGGCATAAGCCTCTCTTTTCCCAAGCAGTCTTCCTGAGGGATGTGCAAGGATATCAAGGTATTCGTTTTCCAGAGCTGTGACAATCCTTTCGGTCATTCTTTTTTCAGGGAATGCAAAGCCAGAATGTACAGCTCCTACCACAACATCAAGTTTTTTGAGAATTTCATCCGGATAGTCCAGGCTTCCATCTTTCAGGATATCTACCTCAGATCCTTTGAGAATCTTTATCTTGAAGTTTTTTGAGAGTTTATCAATTTCTTTCCATTGGACTTTCAATTCTTCAATTTCCATACCGTTTGCAACTTTCTGAGAACGGGAGTGATCGGTTACTGCGATATACTCATAACCAAGAGCTTCTGCTTTTTCAATCATGGTTTTAAGAGTGTCTTTTCCTTCACTGTATTCCGTATGCATATGGAGATCTCCTCTGAGATCACCTGCTTCTACCAGTTTGGGCAGGGTATTTCTTGCAGCAGCTTTAATTTCTCCCCGATTTTCTCGAAGTTCGGGTGGGATATAAGCAAGACCAAGTTTTTCATAAATCTCTTCTTCACTGCTGCCTGCAACCTGTTTACCGGATTCTTTTATATACAGCCCGTATTCCGAAAGTTTATAACCATTTTTGATGGCAACATTTCTAAGTTCTATGTTGTGCTCTTTTGAGCCTGTAAAATACTGAAGAGCTGCTCCGTAACTTTCAGGTGGGACTACTCTCAGGTCAATAGCTGTTCCTTCTCTCAGAATTACGCTGCTTTTTGTGCTGCCTTTTAAGATAACCTGTTCGACGTCCGGAAGGGAAACAAAACAATCCATTACCTTCAAAGCCTCTTCTTTTTCAGCTTCTGCCAGGATGTCTATGTCCCCAATTGTTTCTTTCAACCTTCGGAGTGAACCTGTGTATATTATTTTCGAGAGGCTGACTTTAGAGGTTCTGCTTTCACACCGGGCTTTTAACGCAGATATAATTTCGTCTGCTAGTGGAAGTGCTTTTCCTAAAGCTATCCTGGCATGGCTTTTCTCATACTGCTCAATTGCCTTTGCAAGATTCTCTTCGCTTTTTTCTCCGAATCCTTCGAGCCTCCTGAGCCTGTGGGCACGAATAGCGTCTTTAAGATCTGAAAGCGTTTTTACACCAAGAGTATCGGAAAGCTTTTTTATTTTCTTTGACCCAAGTCCTCGAATTTCCATAAGTTCTGGAGTACCTGAAGGTGCTTTTTCTTTAAGCTTTTCAAATTTTTCCACCTTGCCTGTTTCCAGATACTCGGCAATATGGTCAGCAATTGACTCCCCAATGCCTGGGATTTCGGTCAGCCCGGCTTTTCCTTCTCTGAAATAGATTTTTTCGATGTCTTCACCATGTTTTTCTATCATTTGAGCAGCTTTCCGATAAGCTCGTGGTTTCCACTCAACCTGCTGGTATTCTAGAATGTCAGCAGCCTCATAAAATAGCTCGGCAATCTCTCGATTTCTCAATTGTTACCCCTACCCCTTGTGTTTTCTTTTTCCAGTTTCTTATTTTTTCTTTATCTCTCTTCCCTTCCTTCAATCGTCTTCAATACCTTTCTTTTCTTTAATAAGCTTTTAAATACCTTTTTTCTTCAATAAATCTTCAAATATCTTTTTTTCTTTACTAAGTCTTCAAATATCTTTTTTTCTTTACTAAGTCTTCAAATGCCTTTGTCTTCCTTAAAATTCCAGACTTCTTTAACTGTGGTGATATCATAAGGTCCTTTATCGTATCTTATGCGTAAAAAACGAGGAAAACGAAGAGCAAGCCCGGTATCTCCTTCTCCCTGTCCGGCAGTATGGCCCATGCTTTCCGTAATTTCCGAACCAAGGACTTCAATAACCAGAGTAGGCTCTACAAAAATATCCGGAAGCATTCTACTTTTTATGAATACATTTTTAGGGACTTCGGCAATAATATGCTCTGAAAGCAAGTTGTCTATTTCTTTTGCGTTCGCTTCTGTGAAGCCTGTCCCTACTTTTGTAAAAGTTTCAAAACGGTGTCCCTCTTCATTAAGAACTGCACAGAGGAGGGCTCCAAATGAACCTTTTCTTTTTCCTCGTCCATAATACTTCCCTACAATTACAAGGTCAAAGGTTTCTCTCATCCCGCTGGCATACTCTTCTTTCCATTTGAGCCAGAGCCAGCTCCTTTTTCCGGCTTCGTAAATCGAATTCCTATCCATGGATTTAATTATAATTCCTTCAAGCCTTTTTTCAAGAGCCTTGTTGAAAAAATCCTCGATTTCTTCAAGATTATTCGTAATAGTTCTTCTAGCCAGGCGAAGCGTTCTTGACTCCCTTAAATGTTCCTCAAGGAGATTTCTCCTTTCCGGGTATGATTTCTTCAGGAGTGAATTTCCTTCCAGACAGAGAATATCGAAAAAGAATACGGCAACAGGGTAGATTTCAGTGTATTTTTGGACCTCATACTTTCTGCGTCTCTTCATCAGTTTCTGAAATGAATAAAATCTTTCTGAAGAGTCATTTGCTTTCCTGTTTTCAACATATGCGATAATTTCCCCATCAAGCACGATCTTCTCCGCAAGAATGCCTTTCCTGACCGCTTCCACAATATCGGGATACTGCGCAGTTATATCTTCAAGCTTCCGAGAAAAAGCTATAACCTCTTTTCCGTTTTTATGAATCTGAACCCTTTCTCCATCGTATTTTTCTTCGGCTGCTTTTTTTCCGGGTATTCTTTCTTCAAGCTCTTCAAAAATTTTCACACGCTGCGCAAGCATTGACCTGACAGGCCGTCCGAGTTTTATGGAGAAACGCCCAAGAGCTTTCGGACCATATTCCGCAAGGGATTCTGCAAGCTCTCCTATATCGGTACAGACGCTGTAGCTTTCTTTGATTCTGGCGGCATATTTTTTGTTCCCTGTAAAAGCAGTAGAAAATGCCTCAAGCAAAAATTGGTCCCCAAACCCAAGCCTGAGTTTTCCAAGTACAATCCTGACTATGTATTTTCCTTCTTTGGGGCTAGCTCGCTGTAGGATACTGGAAAGCAGCTCGGTCTTTTCCTCCTGACTTCCTTTTCCTGTGGTTTCTTTTATCTCTTTTAGCCTTCCGAACACTTCATCAATTGCCAGTAACTTCCCTTCTCCCATGTTTAATTCAAACGCTACATCGCCAAGGTCTCCTATCCTTGAATATCTTCTTTTAACATCTTCTTCGGAAACTCCGTATGCCCAGGCAATAGCTTTTAAAGCGAGTTTATCTCCTATCCCCAGCGCTATATTTTCAAAGGCAGGTCCTATACTCCCCAGAAAAAGGTACGCACTATCCTTTACTTCCTTTCCTTCCAATCCCTAAAAAAAATTAGCAATCTTCTGGATGATTTCCTTATGGGATGTTATTTTTTCAAGTTCCTCAAAAAGCTCCGCAAGCTTCATGAACCGAGCCATTACCCTCTCCCCGAAAAAACGCTTTGAAATTTTGAAATTTTTCTCTTTACTATAATTCAATTATTTAATTTGCAGGTCTTTATCGCTTTGCATCCTCAAATTTCAGAAATAGAGTTTTTCCTCTTTTTTCCATAAAACAACCATCTCTGCCGTTCCTTCTTCATTACCGAAACCTTTAATATCTAAAAGATGCATGAGAAGAATACACATCACTTCTACACATCTTCACGCGACTGTGGTTTAGTGGCTATGACCTGAGCTTCCCAAGCTTAGAACCCGGGTTCGAATCCCGGCAGTCGCATTGAAAAATCATTGAAACTAAATTTTTAAACTATATTTCTTTAAACTAAATTTTTAAACTATATTTCTTTAAACTAAATTTTTAAACTATATTTCTTTAAACTAAATTTTTAAACTATATTTCTTTAAACTAAATTTTTAGTAACTATTCAGGGTATAGTTAGCGGCGCTCCTTTGAGCGCCGCGAGAATAACCT
>NZ_LMVP01000108.1 GCF_002287235.1 Methanosarcina spelaei | reverse complement strand
AAAGTCGCTTAACTTAATTCCAGTTAGTGTGTTACTGGATTGTTTGAGATGGTTCCATTTGTATTCGGTTAAGGATTTTGAGCTGCTGATCTCGATTTCGACGGAAAAACTCAAACCCAAATGTTTAGTGTTTAAATTGAAATCGATATCAGATTCCAGTTTTGCATTTGATGAATAATTTAACAAATTTTATGAAAATCAATGCAATTGATAACGATTTTTCCTTAACCGATGACCAATGGAGATGGTTCAATAAAGAAAGAAATCGGGTGCTACGCACTCGATTAACTATAATATAACTTATATCCATTGGTCATCGGTTAAGGAATTTTCTTACCTGAAAGCTATCGATTTTGCATTAGAAACCGGCTTTAAGTTTTGGCCTCTTTACATGAAATCGATATCTGGCTACAACTCATAATTTATTAAAACTTTTGGCAAATGTTGTTGAAATTGATGCAATTTGTCACGATTCCTCACTTAACCGAAGACGCATGAACTTATATCAAATTAAAATTCAAAGACTTAATAGCGAATGCTATAAAATTATTCAATATAATCTCATTTTTTGAAGAATGTATATGAAAGTTATGGCTTAAGAATTTTAAGATCTGATCAATAATAAAGTTCACTTCTAAAATCCGTAGATGAAAACTAAGATCAACGTGTTTTTATCATTCGGAAGTCAGTCTGATCGGAACTACTGTATTAAGAAAAGCTTTTACATACTCCCAGAGAAAAACCTTTACCTATAGTTTAAGTTTTTCTGTCATACTGTGTGCTTTTCTCTGTCCTGGGAATATTTCAATCTTCTCGTGTAACTTTTAACTGAAAATCTCCCTGATATGAGCTAAATTGTCAAACTTGAGCTCATTTTTATCCCGTTTTTTAAGAAGCCGTTGCCGGAAATTCTATTCCTCCAAGGAAAACATTTATACATATGCAGGTAAAGCTATGCTTAATTTTGACGAGATACAGGATTTTCTGACTTTTAGGGGCGTTTGAACCCTGATACCTTCTTATTCAGCCTTTGAGTATTTTTCAGATAAATTATCTATATATCATTAAAAATAATTACGAAAATACCTCACAATAATTAAACAATCACAGGAAGTAGTAATAATGTCAGAGAGCGAGCAGTATTCCAGAAACAAACTCATGGATTTTATCGAATATCGCCCCCTAGATGTCGAAATATGTGATGTGACTCTACGCGATGGGGAACAGACTCCGGGTATTGTGTTCACAAAAGAACAGAAGCTGGCAATGGCCAGTGAACTTGATTCTATGGGTATCGAGGTTATAGAAGCCGGATTTCCGGTAGTTTCCGCAAATGAAAAGGAAACCGTTAAGGAAATTGCAAACCAGGGCTTTGATTCAAGGATCTGCTGCCTCTCAAGAGCAGTAAAAGGGGACGTGGACGCTGCTCTTGAATGCGATGTTGATATTGTGAGTATTTTTATTGCAATGTCGGACATGCACCTCAAATACAAGTACCATCGAAGCCTTGAGGAGATGCTTGGCTGCGCCAAGGAAACCATTGAATACGCAACCGATCACGGGTTAAAAGTACGTTTTGCAGCTGAAGACGCTAGCCGGACCCCGATCGACCGCTTAAAACAGGCCTTCAAGGAAGTCGAAAATGAATATAAAGTACAGTACGTGAGCCTTGCAGATACTATCGGGATCCTTAATCCTACAACGACGCACTATCTTGTTAGTGAAATTTTCAAGGAAGTCAACACCTCAATCTGTATTCACTGCCACGACGACCTGGGAATGGCAACCGCAAATACTCTTGCAGCCGCCGAAGCCGGGGCAAAACAGCTCCATACTACGGTTAACGCAATCGGGGAACGTGCAGGAAATGCTTCCCTTGAAGAAGTGATAGTAGCCCTAAGGGTGCAGTACGGCATAGATCGTTATGACACTACAAAGCTGACCGCTCTTTCTAAAATGGTCTCCGAGTATTCAGGCATCACACCCTCGGTAAATAAAGCTGTTGTCGGGCAAAACGCCTTTACCCACGAGTCCGGAATTCACGTTGCCGCAATCCTTGAAGAGCCGCGAACCTATGAACTCTTCCTTCCGGAAATGGTCGGCGGAAAGCGCAACCTGGTTGTAGGAAAGCACACCGGCACAAAAGCCTTAAAAGGCATTATTAACAGCATAGGCCTCTGCCTTGAGCGGGAGGAACTCTGCGCCCTGATCGATAAAGTCAAGGTCTGCACTGAAGAAAGGCATAAAAGCATCTCAAGGGATCAACTTGAAAGGTTGATTACTCAGGTCAGGCAGGAAAAGAAGACAAATGAAAAGGGAGAAGAGAAGTTTTCTATTTGAAAATTCTAAATCTTTCACCTAAACTCATTTGTTTTTCTCATTTTAAAAAACTTGTTTCATTTAGTTTTGATTTCCGGTTGTTTTTCGGTTTCCAGTTATTTTTAGGTTTTCAACTACCTTTCCATTTTCAACTACCTTTCCATTTTCAACTACCTTTCCATTTTCAGTTATTTTTCTCGTCTGGCCTTTTTATCTGGCAAACAGCAGCTTTTTGGCCTGTGATTTAAACAGGGGACTTTCTTGCAAATAAACATGCAGCTACAAGCAGAGCAACTGTGGAATTCATATGCAGGAAAGAAATAGCTGAAGTTTTCTTCGTTGCTTTTTCATTTAGAGTCCAGTGCCTGACATCTTCAACTGTATTACCTTCAACAGCAAAACATTCATGGGTGCCGTTTTCTTCAAAACTGAAAATCCATACCTCTCCTTTTCTTTCAGAAGAAATGTCTATATCCTTTAATTCTCCAGGGTTTAACCCTGCTTCAGTAGCGCTTTGCCTGGCCAGCTCAAGTGCTTGAGTTTTTGAGCGGACAGGCCCCGATAGCAAAATTTCAGGCTGTTCAAATTTCACAAATTCATATTCTTCTGTCGTATATTCCATTCCCCTTCCAAAACCCCAGCTTTCGTTACTTAAACTTATTTCCACTTCATAGGGCCCATTTAATTCGTTCTCATGAATTCTGCCGCCTTCAAAATTGAGGACAACTGCACTGGTATTTTCGTCCAGGCAGGTATAATTTTTTGCGAGGTTAAGTGTACGAAACTCATGAGCTGTTGAACCTTTACTCTCATGATAACCCAGGTCTACACTTAGATCTCCAGTGAAAAAATAAGTAGAGGGTATGCTACTCCGAGCATTAAACTTAACCACCAGGTAATCATATAGTCCATCCCCGTCCAGATCTAATCCGTAATCAGAAACTTGCCCAATGAACTGTACGGGACTTTGAGGATCTGCTGTCTCTTCAGGATCTTCGTCTGCTATAGCAGTACTCATCAATGCAAAAAGTACTATCAGTGAAAGAATAAGCTGAAAAAACATCAGGTTTTTCTTCATTATTAAAAGGCATTTTCTTGAATCCATATTATGTACCTCGGATTCTAACCAATCAAATTTAACTTCTAATAAAAATTGAAATTTAATTAAGATAACTAAATTTCAAAAGTATTTTTTAGGGCTTAAGCCCTGTATGTCAAACTCCACTCGGGTCTCTCAGGTGGTTTTTCTTCCAGCATTTCTCTCCATTTTTCATCGGTCAAACGGTCGGACATAGGCTGCTTGAACTCGTAATGGCTCATAACGGGCCCGGCTCCTAAGAGGATCCTGCCATCCGGAAGTTTATATGCAACTACCAGCATGTCAACATACCCGATTCCTTCCTCAAGCACATCTCCTGAATTTCCGTTGGTATGAACATCAGCAATTATTGTGGTTTTCTTAACATCATCATCGTCTCCATTAGTACCCTCAAGCTGGTCGTCAAAAGTCTTGATGAACTCATATTCTTCATTTTTCAGTTCTTCATTTTTCAGTTCCTTTTCCGAGATTTCCTGAAGTTTTGTGAGGATCTCTTCAAGGCTTGTCAGACTTCTCTCCGAATGAGAATTAAGTACTTCCATTTCACTCAAACCTTGTTTTGTCATCTTTGTCAAGGCAAGCAGCCTGGCGTAAAAATCCGGAATAGGCTCGACATAACCAACAGCAGGCTTTTCTTCAGTTTCTCCTGGTGCTACGCTACCATCCATGGTTTCACTCTGTTTTGCATAGAGAATGGTATCATGCCTGAGCTCGGTCCAGGAAGCAAGAGCTGTATTCAGTTCCTTGTCCTGCCAGGCGTTAGTCTGCATAAAGGTCGGATAGCCCGTACTGTAGACTTTCAGGAGGGGCTGGAGGGAATAAAGCCAGGACCAGTAAAGGTTCCTGTTCCAGTCGGCTGCACTGAAGTTCGAGAATTCAGATTCCATTTTTCCATACTGAATACTGTAGTTTTCGTAACTGGAATCGTTCAGTTCATCAAGCCAGTAAACAGCTCTTCCTGAACCAAGTAGGGCCATTATATCAAGCCCACGCGGAAATCCGCGAATAGGGCCGGCTTCAGTGATTACCAGTGTAAAAGAAGTTTTATTTTCATCCGTATACTCCCCTGTACCTGCATATTTTACCGTATATGGCCAAACTAGATTTGAGAAAACATAAGAATCCGGAATAAAGCGCTGACCCATAAAGCGGAAGCCTGTGGTGTTTTCGAGACATTCATCAGCCTGTTCAGAAGTAAAAGGTGGCTCCAGGACACAATTTCCCGTACCTCCGTAGATCTTTGGGCCCTCGTATTCGGCAAGTTTGGTTTTGAGTTCGTTGACCGTCGTTTCGTCAAATTTCCTTTTTCCACTACCAAAGACCGAATCCAGGGCTTCCATATACTCATAAGGCCCAAGGTCATCGGAAAAACCTACGTAAAAAGCTGTAACCTCGTAGATCCGGTCCCAGTTCTTAAGAAGGTCAGGCTCACTCTGGAGCTGGGAAGTGATCAGGCTTGCCTGAATAGTCTGGACGCGAGCATCCTTTTCAGGGTCTCTGGATTTGATCAGTTCACCTTTCAAGAGCATGCTCATTCTACCATGCCACATAAAAGCCTTGAAGTAGTTCTCCAGCTGCTCGGTGCGAGTATAGTGACCTCGTGGTACATATTGAGAATAATCTTCTTTGTAATGGAAAATTGGAGAAACAGCAAAGCCTTTGTGTGCTTCTATCAAAGCCAGTTCCGCTTCAACATCTTTTTTTACGAAATCGGGAGTCTCGAACCGGTACTGTTTCGCTGTATCTTCAGGGAAAAAGGATATATAATCAGAATCGTAGTAGTCTTCTTTCTGTATCTGCTTAGATTTCGGCTGGAGAAGGCTTAAGGCAACTGAGAAGTAGGCTGCGTTTCTTTTTGCCGCTTCCTTTTCATCTCCGGAAGCGCTATTATACTTCTCAATGGAAGCATTTAGCAGAGCAAGGTCAGTCTTCCAGAGAGTATCATAAAATTCCCTTTCTTCTATCAGTCTAAGTGTTTCATCAAACTGGACATGATAAAGATGCAGCAGGGAATCCGTAGTAATAAAAACAGGAATTTCCTCTTCCTGGAGGGTCGAGTACATTGAAGTTATATCTTCTTCCCCAGGGTTGTAAGGGTTTTTAATCACCACAAAACCATTGCTCTCAAGAAGCTTAAGACCAGACTCGTTCAGAGAAATCTTACCGGAAAAATTTCCGTAGTTAGAGATTTCATCTTTCTTAAGAGGCAACTCATAAGAAGGCGCTTTTAACTCTATATCAACAGCTTCAAGTCTGTAGTTTCCCGTAAGAGATGAATTTCCGGCTTCAAAATCGGAAAGATTTATTTCTTCGGTTTTCAATCGACCAGTTGAAGAGCTTTGGTTATTGTCTACTTCCTCTGTCGTTACAACCGTTTCTTGAACATCGTTATAGAGGTTTGGTAAACTGCTATTGTTTGCTTCTTCGGTCTTTTCGGTTCCGTTTTTTTCATTTAAACCGGAACTTTGTTCCAGGCATCCTCCTGTAAAAAGGAAGATTATGAGGATCAAAAAAACTAAGTGAACTGCAACTAACTTGGTTCCGTACTTCATTCTTTCATCTCGGTTACCTTGGATCAATATCTGATTCGAGCTTTCTCGCTCAGATAGGTGGGGGTTTCTGCCTTCTCAGTCTTATAGTCCAGATATCCTGTTTTGCAACCGAAGACTTGCATAGGCTTATAGGGGAGAGGGAGGTAAATTTTTCGAAAAGTAACTTTTATAAATTATCTATTCAAATATTTTAACCTATTTTGAATCTGAGTAGTTATATCAAAATAAAAATACGTTAAAAAGTAATCTCAAAGAAAGAAAAAGAAAAAAAAAAGAAAGAATAAAAAAAGACATAAAATATAAAAAAATTAAAAATTATTAGGAATACTTGAGAGTAAAATCAAACCCTGTAAGTTACAGCCCATTCCGGCCTCTCAGGTGGGTTTGCCTCAAGAGTTTCTCTCCATTTTTCATCGGTCAGACGAGCTTCCATTGGCTGCTTGAACTCATAATGGCTCATAACGGGTCCTGCAGCCAGGAAAATCCTTCCGTCAGGAAGCTTGTAAGCCACAATCGCCATATCCACGTATCCTGTTCCTTCCTCAAGTACGAGTCCGTCATTTGGTTCAGTGTAGACATCTGCAACAAGGGTAGTTTTCCTGGCTTCTTCGTCAACACTTGCACTTGCTGTAATCATTTCTCCAAACTTGGAGATGTAGACTTTATCTTCCTCTGTCAGCTCCTCATTTGCAAGTTCCTTTTCGGAAATTTCGATAAGCTTTTCAAGGGTCTGCTCCAAGCTTTCAAATCTCCATCTTGAATCTTCGTCAAGCGCGTTCATCTCTTCAAGCCCGCTTTCAGTCATTCGGGTGAGGGCCAGCAATCTGTTATAAAATTCAGGTACAGGTTCCACATATCCCACGGGTTTGTCTCCAAACACAGGAAGCGATACATCTACTGCATAGAGTTGTTTGGTGTAGAGAACCGTATCGTGCCTGAGTTCGGTCCATGAAGCCAGCGATGTGCTCAGTTCCTTGTCCTGCCAGGCATCAGTTTGCATAAAAGTCGGGTAGCCTGAGTCGTAGTCTTTCATGAGGGGCTGGAGAGAATAAAGCCAGGACCAGTAA
>NZ_LMVP01000107.1 GCF_002287235.1 Methanosarcina spelaei | reverse complement strand
CATGATATTCCTTGAATAACATGCACAACTATATGAAAATGCATGCTGATGGCAGCATTTTCATGCTAAATAAGGATGAGGAAAATAAGGATACGAAAAGTAAGGGTACGAAAAGTAAGGGTACGAAAAATAAGGATTCGAAAAGTAAGGATGCCAAAAATAAGGAGACGAAAAATAAGGATATGAAAAATTATGAAAGAGATATGTATCCGAAAAGCCAGTAAATCAGACCTGCTAGCAATTCAGAGGCTCCTATCAACTTACTTTCTTGACATGGAGGGACTTGAACCTGAAAATTTCATGCTGGCTGAACTCGATGGGAATATTGTCGGTTGTGTTGCTCTTATTAAATCCAAATCCCACGGTAAGGATTTTCTGGAGATTCATTCTATTGCAGTCCATCCGAACTTCAGGGGAAAAAGGATCGGAACCAGGCTTGTTAACTATCTTCTAACAACTATTGGGGATCAATGTTGCGACTTATATGTTAGGACAACTGCTCCTATCTTTTTTGAAAAACTAAATTTTAAAAAAATAGAGAATTCTGAAAAGTTATCCGTCTGGGAAGATTGCGAAAATTGTGAACATTTTGAGAAGTGTACACAGCACGCGTTGAAATATTCTTGTAAACATTGAATTTTCAGCTCAATTGTTAAGCCTCAACTCCTGAATCTCAAAATAAATTCTATATAAACTGTTTATTATCTTTCCTTTCAAAAAAACAGGGGAATAAGAGTCTTTTTCCATGTTCTGAGTTTTTGGTCTATAGGTTGACTGTTAGCTGAATTAATACTTGACTTTGAAAAACTCCGAAAGAGCTAAAAAGATTTTAATAGTATTTTATATCGGGACATTATCTCTATTACTCTAACAACCATTGCAAATAATTGGAATTTTAATTAAAAAATTTTGATTTTTCCGTGTTGTTTAGTAATTATTTTTGGTTGCAATCAAAATCAATGCTCAGTTTATCAATGCTCAGTTTATCAATGCTCAGTTTATCAATGCTCAGTTTATCAATGCTCAGTTTATCAATGCTCAGTTTATCAATGCTCAGTTTGTCAATGTTCAGTTTATCAATGCTCAGTTTGTCAATGTTCAGTTTATCGATGTTCTATTTCGACAACTCCGGGGAATAATAAGCACTGAAAGAAGGGAAAAGAGGAAGGATAAATGAAAAAGACAGAAAAAGCGTGTTCAATAGCTTTAGCTTCAACAGCCATGGTTTTGTTTTTAATGTTTGCCTTATCCATGGCATCGGCATCTCCTGAGCAAAACCCACAAACTATCGTTCCATCGGATATCAGCAGTGGAACAGGAGACTCTTCTGATGACAAACTTGTTTTAAGTGAATTATCTACAGAAGGAATTAATATAGCTACGGAATCTATACAACCTGCTGCGCTCAAGATCACTGAAACTCGAATCACCACTAGTAAGTCAGAGCAGTCCGACCCTGTTATCTATGGTGGCAAAATTGCGTGGACAGATTATCGCAATGAAAAATCTGATGTTTACTTATATGACCTCTCGACTAAAAAGCAAATTAAGATAACTAACAGTGGACATGCATTTTTTTCTACTATGTATGGGAACAAGATTTTGTGGCAGGATTGGTCTGATAGCGAAAACGGTAGTGTGTATATTCAAGACCTCTCAACTAATAAGAAAACTCTCATCACTACTTTAAGTGATGCCTTCGATAGTGCTTCAATTTACGGTGACAAGATTGTATTTACGACTTGGGGTGCTCTCTTAATGTATGATCTTTCCACTAAAAAACTAACTCAGACTCCTACTAATGTAAATGCAGCCTACTCTGATATTTACGGTAATAAAATAGTATACTGCTCGAATTTCCCCGATGAAAACAACAATACCAATATCTACATGTACGATTTGTCCGCTTCTAAGGAAACGCAGATCACTACCCATGCATCAGGATGCTCTCCTGCTATCTACGGTAACAGGATTGTATGGGAAGATGATCGCAATGGAAACTATGATATTTACATGTACGATATCTCCACTAAAAAGGAAACTCAGATTACCACCAATCCATCCGCTTCACGGAGTCCTGCAATTTATAGTGATAGGATAGTGTGGGAGGATGATCGCAATGGAAACTGGGATATCTACGTGTATGATTTATCCACTGGTCAGGAATGTCACACTACTGATAAATCAGATCAGTATGATCCAGATATCTATAGTGACAGGATAGTATGGACAGATATACGAAATGGAAATCCTGATATTTACATTGGCTTTGTTTCAAATGTATTACAGCCAAAACCACCGGTTGTTTCATTTTCTGCATCTCCAACCTCAGGAAACGTGCCCCTTAAGGTGCAGTTTTCTGATAAGAGTACAGGCTCACCAACTATCTGGAAATGGACTTTTGGAGACGGAAAAACTTCAACACTTAAGAGTTCTGTACACACTTACGGTAAAGCCGGAAAATATACTATCAGCTTAATGATAAAGAATGCTGCAGGTAGTAGTACAAAAACACATACGGTAAAGCCGGAAAATATACTATCAGCTTAATGATAAAGAATGCTGCAGGAAGCAATACGAAAACAATAAAGAATTACATAACTGTAAATGCCGCTCCTACAAAACCTGTTGCTGCGTTTTCTGCGAAACCTGCCTCAGGAAAAGTCCCTCTGAAAGTACAGTTTACTGACAAGAGTACGGGATCGCCAATCTCATGGAAGTGGAGTTTTGGAGATGGAAGATATTCAACAGTTAAGAATCCTGCACATACCTACAGTAAAGCCGGAAAATATACTGTCAGCTTAACAGTAAAGAATGCTAAAGGCAGCAACACTAAAACTATGGCTGGATATATTACAGTTTCCAAAAAATGAATATTTCAAACTAAAAAACAAGAAAAAAATCAAGGCTAAAAGGTATGTATGGTCGTTGATCAAATCTGAAAAAAAGCGAAAGTAATCTTTTTTCAGATTTGAAACTACCTTTTTACAATTTTCAATATTGATTTCAGTCGAATACCCCGCTAGCTTGCTGCGGGGATGGAAACTTCCCCGGTAACCGTTGATGACTATATTATTTATCAATTTCATTTTTCGGTTGTTAACTTCTGATCAAACCAAACAGTTTGGGGTTATTACTTCCTTTAACGGAATTTTGAGCGGTGGCGCGAACATACCCCGTTGCTTGCAGCGGGGTGCGCCAGCGCAGCTTTGATTTTAAAACCCAATTCTTTAACTTATTTCTAAACTAATTTGAAGTGTTCTCCACCCTATTCTTACTTTTTATGCCAAGATATTTAATCTTAAAAAATTCGAAGGTGTTTTATGCAAGGGACAGGCATTCAATTGATAAACATCGCAAATAATTGAGATTTTAAGCAAGAAATTTTGAAGTTTTTTAATTTTTTTGTGATGTATGGCTAGTACAGGCGAAGTATTAAGCTCTCCAAAAAATGAGCATTATCATTGAAAAACAATTACACATGTAAGCATACAAAATTGGAGAACTTGGACATATATCGATATAGAAACTCATAATTTGATTTTTGAACTCCATAATTGGAATAGTTAATCGAGTATATTATCATGGAAAAATGATCCTGAAAATTCTTGATGATTCAGAACAAAGCAAGTTCCAGATAATTTTATAAAACCGATACATAAAAAGTTAAAACAATGAGAAAAGTTCAGTAACGCGTTCATTTGTATTCGGTTAAGGATTTTGAGCTGCTGATCTCGATTTCGACGGAAAAACTCAAACCCAAATGTTTAGTGTTTAAATTGAAATCGATATCAGATTCCAGTTTTGCATTTGATGAATAATTTAACAAATTTTATGAAAATCAATGCAATTGATAACGATTTTTCCTTAACCGATGACCAATGGTAACGCGTTACGGTTTGATAAATTTAAATATGTAAACGGTTCAATTTAATATATGAAATTTTTTAACATAGCTTTTGGGACAACAAATCTGTTTCATAATAAATGTGAATACAGATCGAGATGTGTTGGGTATAAAGATAATTCTTACACATGTACAAAAACACTGGATAAAAACTACTGTGGAATTTATAATCAGTTTTTACAGGAAACATGAAATATTAAATACAGAATTATAATGAGATTATTTGGATTTATTAAGTTACTCTGGTAAACTTCTGTTTCTGTTTTACTATCAATTAAATCGTAAAATCTCAAATCCGGAAAACAGAAATTTGATTCCTTTTTATCGGATTTAAAAGCCGTTATTTTAAACGCTGTCTAAGTAACTGACTGCTCAAGAAAATATTAAAACCCGAAAAATTTAAGAAAAATCACTAAAAGTTGACGAAACATTATTTTACGAAAAAAGATAATGAAGCACCTTATGCTCACCCTTGGGATAGTAAACACCTATGATAAGATCAAAGTTCTTGATGCACATTATCGTGCAATTGCAAGAGCTGCTCCGATCTGCCATGCTTTTGGATTCCACTTAGCCCTTTACGATTTTCCTTTCAAGATGAGTGCAGAAGAACTGGTTGCTTATGTAATGGAAAAAACCACAATAGGAGAATCGGGAAGTTATCTCAAAATTCTTTATGAGAAAAACCACTTGTCAGTCTCCGATCTTCCTAAAAAGGGATTTCCCTCTCAGTTTGGGGAGATTGTAATAACTACCTCAAAACCTGATCCAAAAAGGCAGGTTACGCCTGTAAATATTGCCGAAGAAGCTCTTCGAAGTCGTTCATTTCTATTTCTTGTAGGGCTTGGGCACAAAGGGCTTCCTAAGGAACTTTTCGAGAGAGGAAAATACCACCTGGACATTACCTGTAAAGGACTTTCTCTTGAGACATGTACTGCAATAGGGGCAATTCCGGCTCATCTCTCAGGGCTCATGGCAAATCTCGAAACTAAAAAATAAACTTCTGACACAGGTTTCTGGAGGTAAAAACAGAAAACTATTCCAATTGTTCGCTCATAAAGTTTCATTTAATTAAAAAATTTCAAACGAATCTAAAAGAAATTCCGAAATCAATATATACAACGATTTACAATTAATACTATTTGTGGGTAAGAACAACGCTCGCTGCGCTGTTGTGGGGTTTTTAGCCCGTTGGAAATAGAATTCTGGCTTGCTTTTAGGTTTTATCCAAAGGATTGAAGGCTCTGAACCTTATTGCAGGAATTTGTCCACAGAGAATTAGAGAATGATTTTGGTTGAACTCTCTGGAGGGACTGGGAATTCTAACCTGCATTCAATTGCCGTTTCCGAAACGAACGGGAACTTTAACCCGATTGCAGGGCCCTCGAATTCCAAGGACTACTTTAACCCTCATGTAAGCGCAAACTTTGAAGAGACAGGAGGAAAATTTATGAGTGAATTAAAGCACGAATACGGAAAAAGAAAAGAATATAGACGTAAACACCAGGAAAATGGTTATCATGCCGTTGTAAAAGGCTGTACCGACAACCTGGACTCAGATGAACTAGACCTTTACCGCTTTATGATCGGCGGGGTGCAGGGTAAATAACCTGCAAAACCTTTTTTTATTTCTCGTCCCTAAAAAAGAAGCATGTACGACGTATATGCGGTCCGTGAAGATTTTCCTGTTCTTAAAGAAGTCGTGTACCTTGACAGTACGGCAACTACTCAGACTCCGATACCTGCAGTTGAAGCTATGGTCGAGTACTTTTACAGGTATGCTGGTAATCATGGGAGAGGAGCCCATCGTCTGGCAAGGGAAGCTACGAACCGCTATGAAGATGCAAGGGAAACCATTGCTCGTTTCCTGAATGCTGAGCCTTCGAAGACCGTTCTTACGAAAAATACCACTGAAGGGATCAATCTTATTGCAAACAGTTACCCGTGGGAATCTGGAGACCATATCGTTACAACTGTGCTAGAACACCATTCTAATCTTCTGCCCTGGCTGCGCCTGCAGAAAAAAGGAGTAAAG
This sequence comes from Methanosarcina spelaei, assembly GCF_002287235.1. Lineage (GTDB taxonomy): Archaea > Halobacteriota > Methanosarcinia > Methanosarcinales > Methanosarcinaceae > Methanosarcina > Methanosarcina spelaei. Next base: position 1,392 of record NZ_LMVP01000107.1, on the reverse strand, counting down.
GTTACGATTGTAAGCCCAGACAGTAAGGGAAAAGTAGATGTCTCTTCGATAGAGAAAGCATTTACTGAGAAAACCAGACTGATAGCCATAAATCATATTTCAAATGTTTTCGGTTCCGTCCAGGATGTAAAGAATATTACTAAACTTGCCCATAGGTACGGCATAAAAGTCCTTGTCGATGGGGCTCAATCTGCAGGACATATGCCTGTGAGCCTTAAAGACCTGAACTGTGACTTTTTTGCAACTGCCGGACATAAAGGCCTGCTTGGACCTCAGGGTACAGGCGTCCTCTATATCAAAGAACCAGATGTGCTCGATAGTGCCTTGGTGGGAGGAGGTGCGGTTTCGGATGTTGATGGATATACTTACGTGCTGGAACCTTCTCCGGCCTGTTTTGAAGCCGGAACTCCGAACATTCCTGGAGTTATAGGTTTAGGAAGATCAGTCGAATATGTAGAAAAAATAGGGGTCCCTGAAATTGAGGCACATGAAATAAAGTTGTCAAGGGAAGCTGCAAAAAGGCTCTCCGAACTCGAACATGTAGAGGTGTACGGGCCTGAAGACAGGGTAGGGATAGTACCGTTTAATGTAAAAGGACTTCATGCCCACGATGTTGCTTTGATCCTTGACCAGACAAGGAAAATCTGTGTCAGGAGTGGGCATCACTGTGCAATCCCAACTATTCGCTTCCTGGATGTAGACAGTACTGTAAGAGCTTCTTTTGCACTCTATAATACCGAAGAAGAAGTTGATATACTGGTAAATGCGGTTGAAGGGCTCAAGGCACTCGTCTCTTGAGACACAACTCTTTTTAAAAAAGGCTTGAGCGAAAACAATTTGATGTGGCGTGATATGGTTTAAATAAATACACAATTTTCAAGATGCCTGTTATTCATGAAAACCCTTTGACAGTCAATTCTGCTTTTAAATAATACGTTCCTTGATTCATTAACAATCTGGATATTCTAAGTCATCCAGAGGATAAATATTAGGAGTCTCAGTACATGAAATGAATATTGGATAAAATTATTTGGTTTCTTATGTCCTGGTTTCAGTAGTTGTGTGTTCCTACAATTCTGGCATATTCAAAAGTCATTCAACAATGAAATCGTTCAAGTTCATATTTCCTGTGATCTATAATTAAAATTGATGAATCCAATATACGTTGCTTGAAGTTGGATGCAAGAACTGTAATTTTGGAAAAATAAGACTATATTCACTTGGAATCCAAAATCAAGCACAGCCGACAATAATCCAAAATATGTGTTTTAAATAACTAAAGGTTAAAAACATATTTATTTGTAACTATTCACAGGGTATAGTTAGCGGCGCTCCTTTGAGCGCCGCGAGAATACCCTCTAAAACAGGTAAACCATTCTTTATTATTGTGGA
>NZ_LMVP01000106.1 GCF_002287235.1 Methanosarcina spelaei | reverse complement strand
TAAGCTATTTTGATAAAAGTTTCACTTTAGAAAGTAGCGGAGCGTATTGATTTTAGATAAAATATTCAAAAAAAATATCTAATGAATAAACAAATTCTTTGGCAAAAATGCCAAAGAATTTGTTTTTCAAGATTATTGCAGCTTTTTGAGGTAGTTAGCAGAGAAAATTGTAGGTTTGAGGAAAGAACAATAAGAGAAATCACTAGATTATGGAATTGTGTCGATAAAACGGATAAAAAAGGGATATATTTTTGGAAATTTAGTTTCTGAAAAGAGATTCTTCAAGCCAGTGAGCAGTATTGAAATCATGTGACTGTAACCTTGGTAAATCTCCATCTAGCTATAAGAAACATTATTGTAGCGAAAATCAGAAGTGCAATAAAGGAAGTAACAGCCTCTCCTTGCGTGTAAGTGTAACGAATGCCTATTGACGAAAAATCACTTCCTATTGCAAAATACCTGATCCCACTGACCAGATGGGTAAGTGGATTGATTGTGGATAGCGCTCGGAGAACAGGAGGAAAAGAGTTAGCCGGATAAAGTGCATTGCTCGTGAAGAAAAAAGGCATGGTTAGCAGAGTTATTACTGCCTGCATCCCTTCCGGACTTTCCATAGTTATTGCAATTGCGGCTGACAGGAAAAGAAATCCCAGTGAAAATGCTCCTATAAAAAGTGCGATTCCAATCAGTGAAATCAAAACCTGTGTTGCTGTGTAACCTTCAAAAAACTTGACTCCAAGCAGAAGCCCAAAAACCATTATAACAGCTGCCTGGATAAAGGACTTTGTCATGGCTGAAAGCCCTATTCCCACAATTATATGAATTCTTGGTAGAGGACTTGAAAGGGTCTCTCGCATAAGCCCCCAGTTTTTATCAAACAGCAGTACTGTCCCCCCAAAAAGGCTTGTAAAAAGCGTGGTCATGGCAATAACACCTGCACCTATAAAAGTCAGGTAGCCCACAGCCCTCACTCCGGGAACAGCCGGCATTGTTGCAGTCAGTCTATCAAAATTGTTTGACATTGCTACCCCAAAGAAAGCTAACCAGAGTGCAGGCTGGACAAGGGAAGTAAATAGGAGAGTACGAAATCGGACAAACCTCAGCATATCTCGCCAGTATATAGTAAGAAAGCCTTTATGCATCTCTTAACGCCCTCCTGGCTTTACCACAACAGTTTTTTCGGTTCCGGTATCCCTGAGCTCTCTTCCTGTATAGTGGACAAAAACATCATCCATTGACGGCTTTTTGAGGTTTACGACCCTGATCTTAATCCCCCTTTTCTGAAGTTTTTCCATGATCTCAGGTAGCAGGTGAGTACCATCCACATTGACCATGACAATTATTCCTTTCGATTTGTCTCTAACCCCTCTTACAGTATCAAGTCCCTCTAAGATGTTTGAAGCTCCCTGGTTATCGCTTGTTTCAAGATATATAATATCCTGACCAAGTGCGTTTTTCAGTTCCCATGGTTTGCCTGTGGCAATTATTTGTCCATGATCTACAATACTTATATAATTGCTGAGCTGGTCGGCTTCGTCCATGTAATGAGTTGTCAGGAAAATGGTTGTACCCTGCCGATTTATGTCCTGTACATACTCCCAGATTCTTATTCTTGTCTGAGGGTCAAGCCCGATTGTAGGTTCGTCCATGAAAAGCACGTTCGGGCGAGTCATCAATCCTCTCGCAATCTCAAGCCTTCGCTTCATTCCGCCGCTCAGATGCCTTGTCAGAACATTCCTCTTTGCTTCAAGCTCGACCAGACTGAGCAGTTCATCCACACGTGCCTGCCTTTGACTTTTTGGCATGGAGTAGAGCCTTCCATGGTATTCCAGAATTTCCTCAACAGTCATATCTCTGTCAAGAGTCAACTCTTGAAAGACGATCCCTATCGATTCTCTGACTTTTTCAGGCTCGGTCCTCAAGTCATGGCCTGCAATAATTACTCTTCCTTTCTGCATAGGCAGGAGAGTAGTAAGAATATTGATTACAGTACTCTTCCCAGCTCCATTGGGTCCGAGAAACGAGAAAATTTCTCCATTTCTTACCTTAAAACTGATATTATCGACTGCTTTTATTTCGTCGAAAAAATACTCAAGGTTATTTACTTCTATAATATTGTTTTCCAGAATCAGTACCCCATTTTACTCCATTGACCTTTTCCCGTAGACAGATTGAACCTTCAGTCATAAATAGATTTTTTTTCGTGAATCCCTTGTGCGGAATTTGCCCCAGCAACAAAGATCTGAGAAATCGAAAATATTACAGATTACTACCTGGAAGCAGGATTTCTGAGTTTCAGTAACCTGATGCTTTTCTGCAGTCTCAACATACTTGTGGTTTTTCCGGATATTCTGGATATAACGTTGTTATATTGGATCTTATACACTGGATCAAGTCAAGATTATACACTGGATCAAGTCAAGATTTATATTCATTCAAAATAATAAATTAAAAACAAACTTGATGATCTAGAGCTAAGAAATATTCTACAAAATTAATCTTGAATGATAATTTAAGGAAAGGCCATTGAATAAAGGCCATTGAATAAAGACCATTGAGTAAAGGCCATTGAATAATGACCATTGAATAAAAGCAATTTAATAAAAGCCATTGAATATATGTGGAAGCTAGAGTTATTGTATACTAAAGGGGGAGTTAAATGATAGAGATTATACCTGGTTTGCCTGATAACGTTGTAGCAGTCAGTGTAAGTGGAGAGGTAACTGGAGACGACTACAAAAATGTGTTAATTCCTGCTGTTGAAGAAAAGATAAAAAATTACGGGAAAGTCCGTATGCTTTACCAGCTGGACGAGGAACTCGAATGGTTTACCCTTAACGCTATGCTTGAGGATGCCAAAGTTGGTATACAGAACATTACAGCATTTGAAAAGATAGCAGTTGTCTCAGATGTAGACTGGGTGAACAGTGCTGTTGGAATATTCAAGTTTATTATTCCCTTTCCGGTGAAAACTTACAAAAATGAGGAACTTCCTGAAGCAAAAGCCTGGATCAGTGAATAAACTGTTGACCCGAAACCGCTGACCCGAAACCGTTGCGCCGGTTTATCACGCCTATAAGGTTTGGGGATAAGGTTTCAAATCCAAACGTTATCTCGTTTTCGATCAAACCTTTTTTTAAAAGGTTTGCGGTCAAGCCTTTTTTTAAAAGGCTTGTGAATAGGCTTTCTATCTTTTCATTACTTCTTATTTTTGAGTACCGCAACTGCGGATGCTACTTCTTTGAAAGTGATATATTCTTCCAGGTCTGATTTTAGAATCCTTTCGATCTCGCTCCAGTTGCTGTCTCTGGTTTCGGTAAACATGTACCCGAAGTAGCCGCGTTTTTCGTGGTCCGCTTTTCTGAGTTCCAGGGGTTTTTCGAAGTCCGAAAGCAGTTTTTCGTAATTAAAAGACTTTACTTCCTTCAAATTGAGGTCTTCCGATTTGTTCAGCATAACAAGGCAGAAGCTCTTTCCTTCTTTATCTGCAAGAACCTTGTCCCAGTCCGGTTCAAGCTGTTCCATAAAGTACCTGTAAGTGTTAATCCCATATGCAAAATATGCAATATCAGTCACGCACAGGCCAGCAAAACGCATAGGGTTCAGTTCAATCGGCTGGATTCTTCTGTCTTCAGCTATTCGAAGCTCCAGATGAAGGGGGAAGTTCCTGAGTCCAGCCAGCTTTCCGATTTCGTTTAAAAGGTCCTCAATGGCTTCCCTGTAGGTTTCTATAACCGTTTTCGAAGTGAAATATATCCTGTCACTGACATCATTTTCCGAAGAAAAGATATGTTTGAAGATATTGAGAACTACAGGCTTTCCTGCACGATTGAAATAAGCATCAACTGCAAATTCGTCTCCTTCGATATTTCCTTCGATGATGAAATTCTCCACATTCAGAACCGAAGCCGGATAAAGCTTTTTGATTTCTTCAACTTCAGTCTTTATAGATATTAAAACCGAATCCCATTCTTCGTTGGTGGAAACTTTATGCACTCCTAGGCTGAAAAATCCCACAGCAGGCTTTATGATGAACGGCTTTTCGATTTCTTCAACCCGGATTTCGTCCAGTTCTTCAAATTTAACACTCTTGAAATATAATTCGGGGTAAAGCCTTTGTAGCAGCTTTCTGAACTTAACTTTGTTCTTAAAAAGCTCGATTTTTTCAGGCAGCCCTGTAAAATCCAATTTTTCCGAAATCCAGCCAACTGAGTTTTCTGAATTGGAATAAAGAGTACATTCGCCCTTTTCTTTTATTAATTTAATAAATTCAGCTTCTTCAAGGAGGTTTAGCTTTTTTTCAGTCTTCAGGCCGGCTGCCATTTCATTTTTTAAAATAGGAACCTGTAATTCCGCAGCAGTTTCTTTTAGGAATTCGGAGACGTAGGGGTGGTCGAGGATTAACATTTCTTTAACCTTTCTTATTATCATTCAGTTTGAAATCTGAGTTCTGATAATAAAAGAAGTTAATAATATTTATTGTGGACTTATTCCTGGAACTATAAGTATTAACAATAATAAAACAAATGTAAAAACTAAAATATTTCATGGGGAATAAGAAAAATGAAAATCCTTCAAACTCTCTCCCGTCTCTACGTAAACGACCTTAACTCTGCCCTGGAGTTCTATGAAGAACTCTTAGGCTCCTCCGTAGCCCTGCGTTTTAAAATCCCACAGATCGGCCTGGAACTGGCCCAAATAGAGAATATTTTGGTAATAGCCGGTTCGGATGAAGCTCTAAAACTCTTCAGAAGCACGCAAGCTACTTTTCTTGTCGATTCTCTCGATGAATTCAAGGCTTATCTGGAAGAAAAAGGTGCAGAAATTCTCCGGGGGCCGAATAAGGTCCCGACCGGCAAAAACATGACAGTAAAGCATCCCGACGGCTCGATAATAGAATATGTGGAACATTCAAATCCGGCTTGAAAAATAAAAAATAAGCTACAAACTCAAAAATCCTGCTCCAGAGCTCCAGAGTCAATATTTTAATTTTTTTCACTCAGGCAGGAAAGGTTTTAAACTTATAAATTAACGGAATCTACAACTCATAATCATGGTTTTATAAATTTAACAGGATCGTTACCAAACACTACTACTGAACACTACTACTAAACACTACTACCAAACACTACTATTACTGATATGTTATTGATACTTCACTGATCTACTAATCCAGAAGTTTTCAAGAGGGGGTAATTATGGTAAATACTAGCTTTACGCGGGATATTCAATTTCCGCCTTTGCCGCTTGAAGAATGGGAAGATACGAAGAATACGTTGCACCTGTTCCTGCAAATCGTGGGAAAGATCAGACTTGCGCTGTTTCCGAAAATGAATCACTGGTGGCATGTTTCTTTTTATGTTTCCGTGCGTGGGCTCACGACTGGACCGATTCCTTACGAGGACATGACTTTTGAGATGGAATTTAATTTCCGGGACAAGGAACATGTTTTAAGGATTGAGACCAGCGAAGGAGATTTGAAAACCGTGCCTTTAAAAGGGCTTTCTGTTGCTGTTTTTTATGACAGGGTGTTTTCAAGTTTGGGTGAACTCGGGATTATGGTGGGTATCAGGCCGGTTCCATATGATATGCCTGGAGTAAGTACCGAGCCTTTTCCGTCCGATTATCAGCATATGGCCTATGATGAAGAATATGTGAACCGGTTCTGGAGAATCCTTGTGCAGGTCTCCTCCATTTTTCAGATTTTCAGAGGCTGGTTTATAGGAAAAAGTTCGCCTGTGCACTTTTTCTGGCATCATGCCGATCTGGCCCTGACTCTGTTTTCAGGCCGGCCTGTACCTGTAAAGGAAGGAGCAAACCGCATAGAATTTGAGGCTTCTTCGCATGAAATGATCAGCTTCGGGTTCTGGGCTGGAGACCAGCAAATAAGGGAGCCGGCTTTTTATGCGTACATGCACCCGCAGCCGGCAGGCTTCATGAATGAGCCGCTAAGCCCGAAAGAAGCTTTCTGGAGCCATCAGGCAGGGCTTGCACTCCTAATGTATGAAGATGTCCGAAACGCAGTAGATTCGCCTGAGAAAGCGGTTCTGGATTTTCTTGAGAGTGTGTATCAGGCAGGAGCAAAGAGAGCAAACTGGGACATTGAGGCTCTCAGGCTTCCGTCATCCGAAAAGCAAGTTAAGGAGCAAGCTCAAAGGCAGTACAAAGAACATGCGGATATACTGGAAAAACTGGAAAGACCGGACGCTTGAACTTCAAGTTGGAAGAATTGCAAGATGTCTTTACCTGATTTTTACTTTGTTTTTTCTTTAATTTTTCCTTTGATTTTTATGTGAGACACTCAGAAGAACACTTACTTCTCTAGTGTTTTTTTGAACTGGCTGTCGCATTTAACCGATATAAGCTGCTAAAAGCCGGCATTTTACCAGATATCATGAAAAAGGGTTTTTTTCTATCTTTTTATGTGCGTAAATCAGTTATAAATGGTTAGATCTTAAATTAAAGCTTTAGAAATAATTATTTCCTCAATTTAGCAATTTCATGCCGGTTTTATATAAGTATATTTATATTTAATCTGGCTAATATATAAATTACAGGTTCAAGAATACCGCAAAACAATCAAGTAATTCTTTCAAAAGCCGGAGGTCAAGTAGAAGTTAAGCACGAATATCTGGTGAGGTCAAAGTGAGGTCAAAGGTTAGTTCAGGTTGGTAAGATTAAGGATCGAGTTCAGGCTAGCGAGTTTAGAATATAAGTACGGAGAGTTAATCTATGATAAGCAAAAAATTTGATAGAATAAAAAGGATTTTTGCCGTTTTGCTGACAGTTTGTTTTGTATTGTCAGTAACGGCTGCAGCAGCAAGTGCAGCTGCTGATAGCAGGAACAAAGATGGATATAATGATGGTTATAATAAAGGTTATGGAGATGGCAGAAAACAGGGCCAAATAGACTGCGATAATTATGGTAGTAGAGAAATCCTCTCGAAAATTCCCTCTCCTTACAACGATAACAGATGGACAGAAAATTACAAAGACAGTTATAACAGAGGATACCAAAAAGGATATATCGACGGTTACAACGGAAATAGGTATACATGCTTAAAATAAGGGATAAGAGGACTCAGTACCAAAATCTAGTGATGGATGTAAAATTCAAAATCACTAGATTTTGTAAATGGTCACCATCCGTGTAATACAACTTAATGATTCAAGTCTTTAGATAGCGAATATTGATTTTGATAAAAACTGGATTCTTCTTGCTAATTCAGATTTTCTATCAAAAATGCAAAAATCACTGGATTTTGGAACAGAGTCGATAAGAGCTTTTAAATATAAAATCAAATTGCGTGCGGCCACCCCACCCTAAAGGATGGGGTATGCTTCGGGCC
>NZ_LMVP01000105.1 GCF_002287235.1 Methanosarcina spelaei | reverse complement strand
TTAACCGAACCGACAAAATCCTCGTCAGACAGGAAAAAACTCCTGACTCCATTAATAATGAACAGTAATTGCTGCATTTATGATGCAGGAAATTATAATTATGTGCTCATAGTATTTAAAGGTACTGATTCTCCCTCAAATGAAGAAGAAACCTTGACCAGATGACTATGAGAAAAACCGTCCAGCACAATAAATTCATGCTGAAACAGAAAACACATATACATCAGTTTTAGTATATAAAACTTTTTGTTCAGGAACACTTGGGAAAAACAAATAATGAAAATTTGTTTTGCAAAATCCCTGATTTTCACTCTCAAACTACAAATTCAAGAGCGATCCACGCTTGTTTTGCGCGTGGAACATACAACGGAATATCCAATATATATACCTGTCGCCTGGCCGAACGTCTAGAAAAAAATAATAATGAAGAGAGAGTAAAAGAAATCAAAAAAAGCGTAGCATTAAAATAATAGCAGAAAGTTGAAAGCTGCAAGACGAATAACCTTAAAACTCGAAAAAACGATATATAAGGGATTTAAGAGTATAAAAATAAAAAATATAACTATAATATAAACTATAATAATGAGGTATCAAACTGGCAGACTTAAAGAAACCTACATCCAAAGCCAAGCCTGCAACGGAAGAAACTGTTACAAGAATACGCACACCACGCAGGGAAAATAACGAGATCCTGGCAACTGTTGAGAGTCTCCTGGGTGCGAACCGCCTGAGACTCCGTTGCATGGATGGGGTCGTTCGTATGGGAAGGATTCCGGGTTCAATGAAGAAAAAAACCTGGATAAGAGAGGGAGACGTCGTTATTGTCGTACCCTGGGAGTTCCAGAACGAAAAGGCAGATGTAATCTGGAAATATACAAGGCCGCAGGTAGACTGGCTTGAGAGAAAAGGATACCTGAAAGGATAATATGGGAATGGATCAGGAAAAGAAAATAAGGCGCATTGATAGCGCTAAAGATAAATCTCGGGCCAGGGAAAAGGACTCCGAGCGGCTAAAAGTAGAAGAAAATGTATTCGATGTATCCACTCTTAAAATTCTATATACTCTATCCAACAAGGGCATAATAAAGGCAATGGGGGGATCCATCAGTACTGGAAAGGAAGCAAATGTGTTCTATGCGGAAGGCCCGGAAAAGGAACTGGCTATAAAAATATATAGAATTTCCAGCAGCACCTTCAAGGCTATGGACACCTATATTATGAAGGATCCTCGCTTTACAAACATACGAAATAACAAGCGAGACATTATTTTTGCATGGACACGCAAGGAACTCCAGAACCTGAAACGTGCGAAAAGCGCAGGAGTCCGGGTCCCTGAACCTGTGCTGGCCGAGAAAAACATTCTTATAATGGAATTTATGGGAGAAAAAGAGGTACCATATCCTCTCCTTAAAAATACGCCTCTTGAAAATGATGAGGTAAAACTCGTTTACGATACAATTGTCGAATATATGCACCTTCTCTACAAAGAAGCAAACCTTGTACACGCCGACTTGAGCGAATACAATATCTTGATTGACCCAAATAATATAACTCCCATATTTATCGATATGGGCCAGTCCGTAACCCTTGAACATCCCAACGCCCGAGAATTCCTTTATAGGGACGTGAAAAATATACTCAGGTTCTTCAGCCGCTATGGGATAAAGGACAAAACAGAAGAACTACTTAAAAAGATACAGGCGGAATAATATGACCCAGTATGTCAAAATCCCCAAAGAAAGAGTCGGAGCAATTATAGGTCCGAAAGGAGAAACAAAAAAGTTTATAGAAGACAAAACCGCGTGCCAAGTGGAGGTTGACAGCGAAAGCGGGAAGATAGATGTCACCTGTGAGGAAGATCCATTAAAAGAGTTCAGGGTTCTCGAAACTCTCAAAGCAATCGGGAGAGGTTTTAGTCCCGAAAAAGCTCTCGAACTCCTGGAAGATGAGATGCTTATGCTTGAGGTTATCGACCTTTCCGACGTTGCTACTACTCCAAAAGAACTGCAACGGATAAAGGGCCGGATAATAGGAAGAAATGGAAGAACCAGAGAACTTGCAGAGACCCTGATAAACGTCAAGATCTCAGTATACGGAAAAACCGTATCGATACTTGGGCATCCAGAACAGAACACTATAATCCGAACAGCTATAAGGATGCTGCTCGACGGAGCTACCCACGGTGCAGTATACAAGTTTCTGGAAAAAAAGCATCAGGAGCTTATGCAGTCCCAGCTCGACTCGGTTGATTTCTATTAAGAGAAGAAAATCAGATATACAGGGCCTTTATCATAGAGTATCCTAAGGCCCTTATGATATTACTCAACTTTTTTAGGAAACTGATTTTCAGTTTTTCCGTTTTTGCTAAAGCTTCTAATTGAACTTTCTCAATTAAACTTTCTTCACTAAAGTTTCTCACCAAACCATCTAAAACCTTTTTCTTAGTCCTGAGTCTTATCATCCTCTTCCAGGTCTTCTTCGTCTTCTTCGGATCTTTTTCCTCTGCCTTCGAGGAAGTTACCTCGTCCAGGTTTTGCATTAATTGACTCCTCAATCCAAATCACTTCGCCCCTGGAGAGAGTATATTCTGGGAAAACTCCATCCATACCTTCAAAAGGAGTCCAGCCCGCTTTACTGTGCAGGAACTCGGCTTTTATAGGGCGGAGCTCTCGAGGATTTACAATAATCAGATCTGCATCAAAACCTACCTCAAGCCTGCCTTTGGATTTGCGATCCAGCCCAAAGGCTTTTGCCGGGTTCCAGCTTGTAAGCATGATCATCCGTGAAAGCGGCAGGATATTTTTTCTTACTGCAGCAAGCATAAGAGGCATGAGAGTCTCGACTCCGGGCACCCCTGAAGGAGCAGCTCTTATATCGACATCTTTTTCAGACTCCAGATGAGGGGCATGATCCGAAGCTATCATGTCAATAGTTCCATCATTAATCCCGTTTACAAGAGCTTTGATACTATGACTTCCACGTAGAGGAGGATTCATTTTTCCAAAAGATCGGAGTCTTTCCCAATCGCGTGTAGAAAGGAAAAGATGATGAGGAGTAACTTCACAGGTAAAAAGAGGTTCTTTATTTTCCTTTCTTGCAAGATATTTTTCCTTGCGTATAATACCCATAGCTTCAAGCGTACTCACGTGGCAAAGATGAGCTTTTACTTTCAGTTTGGAAACAAGCTCCAGGGCTTTTTGAACAGCGACCGCCTCACATGCGTTAGGGCGTACTTTTGAATGGTAGTTACAAGAAACGTCTCCTTTTAACAGTCCTTCCAGCTCAAGGCGCATTTTCTCATCTTCAGCGTGGATGGTCGCAAGTGAACTCAGACGTTTAATTTCAGCAAGTGCTTCTTCAAAGGTTTCTTCATTAATATTTAGTTCGCCTGTAGACTCGGCCATGAATATTTCCCCAAAAGCAGTAACCCCCAATTTCCAGAGTTCTTCTAACTTCTCGATATTGCCTGTTACCCCACCATTGATTCCAAAATCAACAACAGATTTTCCCCTGGCAAGTTTGAGCTTTTGTTCGAATGCTCGTCTATTTGTTGTAGGGGGTACGGTATTAGGCTGATCGATGACAGTGGTAATTCCTCCTGCAGCCGCCGCACACGAACCAGTATACCAGTTTTCCTTTGAGGTCATGCCGGGCTCTCTAAAATGGACATGTACATCAATCCCGGCAGGTAAAGTAAGAGCACCTCCTGCGTCTATTATCATATCCGAGCTTGAGACCCTAAGATCTTTTCCTATTTTAGTAACTTTGCCATCCTCAATAACGATTTCAGCAGGCTGAAGCGAATTATTATAATAAATTCTTGTATTTTTTATAAGAATATCAGGCATGGGCGTCTATATGCTTATAAACGTACTTAAAACCTCTACATCAGCGAGAACAGGAAGTGGTTAGTAAAAAAAATAGAAATAAAAGAGAAAAGGAAAAAGCCTTTTCAGTTCAGTTTGACTCTTTCAGCCGTAGCAAGATAGACTACGCTTTCACAGATGTTGCAGCAATGATCTGCAATTCTTTCAAGGTAACGGATAAGGAAAAGTAAATTTGTAGCTCTTGAGATTATACTTGTATCTTTTGCCATCATTTCGATAAGTTCGACCCAGACTGCGTAAAAGAGTTTATCGACCTCTTCATCTCTTTTCGCTGCTGTTCTTGCAAGTTCGACATCCTGGGCCTCAAAAGCCTTGAGGGAATTCTCAAGCATAAATGCGGCGGCATCTGCCATTTTTTTCGTATCTATAAGCGGTTTTACGTGTCCGCCCTCCATTCTTCCTGGGATTTTGGCAATATTTATTGATAATCCCACAATTCGCCTCAGGTCTGCCGTGATCTTCAGAGTAGATACTACAAGCCGAAGATCGCTTGCCATCGGCTGCTGAAGAGCAAGCAGATCAAAAACCGAAGCCTCAATATCTTCTTCAAGTTTGTCCACTTCAGGCTCAAGGGCAAGTGTCTTTTCAGCAAGCTTAACATCGAGATTTATAACTGAAGTCATCGAGTCCCTGAAAATCAATTCTACCATTTCTCCAAGAGAAAGTACAGACTCCTTAAGCAGATCTAGCTGCTTCACATATTGTTCTCGAGTCATTAAAATCACCCAAACCTGCCTGTAATATAATCTTCAGTACTCTTTTCCCTTGGATTTTGAAAAATCTGCTTGGTTTGGCCGAACTCAATCAATTCCCCCATCAGGAAAAACCCGGTATAATCTGATATCCTCGCTGCTTGCTGCATATTATGAGTTACAATTACTATAGTATAATCTTTTTTAAGATTCATTGTCAGATCTTCAATCCTTAAGGTAGAAATAGGGTCAAGAGCGCTTGTGGGTTCATCAAAAAGGATTATTTTTGGTTTTACTGCCAGAGTTCTGGCAATGCAAAGTCTTTGTTGTTGTCCCCCACTTAGAGAGAGAGCAGGAGACTTAAGCCTGTCTGAAACTTCATCCCAGATTGCAGCCGAATGAAGAGCTTGTTCAACAATACCATCAAGATCTTTTCTGTTTGCACCGTGAATACGCGGCCCATAAGCTACATTATCATAAATCGACATAGGGAAAGGGTTGGGTTTCTGGAAAACCATGCCTACGCTTTTTCTAAGGTCAACAACATCCACATCTGGCCCGTAGATATTATCGCTTTCTATCGTAACTTTACCTTCTATTTTACAGTTATTAATAAGATCATTCATCCTGTTTAAGCAGCGGATAAAGGTGGACTTGCCACAGCCTGAAGGACCTATAAGAGCGGTTATACTATTTTTAGGGATATTCATGGAGACGTTCTTAAGTGCCTGTTTCTCCCCATACCACAGATTAAGGTTTTCTACTTTTATCTGAGGTTTAGATACGTTTTGAATACCTTCAGTCATTTAAGTACCTCACTATCACATAAATAATGACGAGTTGTTAGTGAAACTCTTATTAAACTTTCAATTTTTTTCGGTAATGCCTGCGAATCAGAACAGCTACAAGATTTAAACCCAGGACGATAATCAACAGAACCAGAGCTGTTCCATACTGAATAGACCTGGTTTTTGCAATATTTGTCCCTGCTGTTGCAAGCACGAAAAGGTGGTAAGGGAGCGCCATAAACTGCGAATAGACCGAATCAGGCAGCCTTGGCAAAAAATAAGCAACGCCTGTAAAGAGAATCGGAGCGGTTTCTCCTGCAACCCTCCCTATGCTCAACACTGATCCCGTAACAATTCCGGGTATGGCAGCTGGCAGCACTACATGCCGGATAGTCTGCCATTTACTGACCCCAAGTGCAAGAGACGATTCCCGATATTCTTTAGGAACCGTAAGCAAGGCTTCCTCAGTAGCACGGATAATAACAGGTAAAATAAGGAGAGAAAGTGTAAGAGAAGACGACAGCAGGGAAGGGCCAAAACCAAAATATTTTACAAATAACGCAAGTCCAAAAAGCCCGAAGACAACAGAAGGGGTTCCTGCAAGGTTGTTTATTGCCATTTCAATTAACCAGGTTGTCCGGGTTTCTCCTGCATACTCGTTAAGGTATATAGCAACCATAACTCCAACAGGAAGGGCCACAGTCATGGAGCCTATGATGAGGTATAAGGTACCTACAATTGCCGGATAGATTCCACCTTGAGTCATCATAAGTCTGGGCATTTCAGTAAGGAACCCAATGTTAATTGCATTATATCCATTGTAAACAATATAAGCAAGGATAACTAGCACAAACCCTACTACTATCAGTACTGAAAGGCCAAGAAACGCAAAGGCGATCTTTTCGCTTGTCTTTGCATTAAGTCTAAAATTCAGCCCCCCCTGAACCCTGGTCGCTTTATGATCACTTTCTTTTACATCTGCATTTAGTTCCATGCTCAATCCACCTTGAATTGATATCGCTTTTTAATTGAATCCGCAATCAGGTTAATCAGGAAAGTTATGATAAAAAGTACAGATCCAACCGCAAAGAGAGCATGGAAGTGAGTACTTCCCTGAGGAACTTCCCCCATTTCAAGCGCAATTGTGGCGGTCATTGTCCTTACAGAAGCTAGAAAACCCCCTGGAAAAGAAGGAATTACTGCAGTATTTCCAGTAACCATCATAAGGGTCATAGTCTCTCCTATAGCTCTTCCTATACCAAGCATTACAGCCGCTGAGATTCCCGATAGTGCTGCAGGGACTATGACTTTATATATTGTCTGCCACTTCGTAGCTCCAAGAGCAAGCGAACCCTGTTCAAGAGTACTGGGAACAGAACTTATAGCATCCTCTGAAATAGTGATAATCGTAGGAAGCGCCATAATTCCCAGCATAATAGAACCCGTAAGAGCAGTTTGACCGGTTGGCAGGTTAAAGTTATTTTGTATAATTGGAACCAGTACGACGAGCCCAAAGAACCCAAATACAACAGAAGGAATTCCTGCAAGAATTTCAATAAACGGTTTCAGGAAATCTGCAATCCGTGGGTCAGCGATTTCAGAAATATATATAGCAGCAGCAATTCCCAGAGGCACAGCAAAAATGATAGCGCCGGCAGTAACAATAAGAGATCCGAAAAACAAAGGTAACAGCCCGAATTGCCTGTTTACGGATGTCGGATACCAGAATTTTCCTGTAAGGAAATCCATAAGAGACGTATCCCTAAAAACAAGTAAACCGTCTCTGAATAAAAAAAGGCATATAAGGAAGAGAACAACGACCGTAAGGACACTGACTGAAAACAGAGTCCATTCGATTGTTTTTTCCTTATAATTTCTGCTTAGCATTTTATCCCTTAAATGTTTTTAGCAGTTGTTTTACTTTTTCAATGGGATATACCCAACTGTACTTACAATGCTCTGCCCTTTTTCGCTCAACACAAAATCAGTGAACTCCTTTGTTAAGCCTGAGGGCTCCCCATTGGTATAGAAGTAAAGAGATCTTGAAAGCGGGTATGAGCCATTAAGTATACTTTCTTCAGTTGGAGCTACAG
>NZ_LMVP01000104.1 GCF_002287235.1 Methanosarcina spelaei | reverse complement strand
AAAAAAGGCTTGAGCGAAAACAACTGCTAAATCTAAACAGTCATAACGGCGTGATCAACTGACTCAGCGGTTGCGTTTGGATTTGAAAAACTTATCCCCTAACCCTATAGGCGTGATAAACCGGCGCAACGGTTTCGGGTCAACGGTTTCGGGTCAACGGTTTCGGGTCAACGGTTGCAGAACAAACGAAAATGGATTATATAAAAAATATGAAAGAACAAAATTTTACTGCAGAAAACTGTTAGGACAAAATAGTTGCACGAAATTTTAAAGTATATCTTTTTTCTACCTCACCACAATCCTATCAATTTTAGAGAATACAGGAATGTAATCCCTAACAAGATATTGAGCACTACAAGTTGACCTTTCTTTTTCCCCCACTTTTTTCCCATGATATGATTTACCCAGTAAGCCATCGAAGTCGACAGCATCCCGACTACAAAAGCAACAAAAACATCAGGGAACCCAAAAATTCGACTGAGAATAAATCCAAGTCCTCCAACCACACACACTGGACAAACCATAATTGTCCTCCTATTCTTTAAATTTTATTTGAAATATTGAATTTTACTTTAAGCTTTTTCTATTTATGTCCAGATTTTGAGATTAAATCTATTAGTCAACATTTCGTGTCATTTGCATCTGCTTTTTTCTGTTGAATAAGGGAGAAATTCAGAACTGTTTTAAACATTTCTTCGTCAGTATCATTTCGTCCAACAAACCTGGCCTTAGATCTGTCTGTGCTGACATTTCCATTCTCCTGCATATAGACGTATGTTCCATTTTCAATGCCCACAATCACAAATGAGTCCGGAATATACACCGTATTAAAATATTGTGCCAGTTCTGGGTTCTTGTCGGCATCTATGGCAGCAATAGTTGCTTTTCCCTGATATTCTACTGCTAATTCATCAAGAACAGGCTTCAAAGACCTGCACTCTGGACACCATCTAGATCCTATCTTCACAAAGACAGGAGTTTTCTGAAGAGATGTGTTTAACTGCTCCAGTTGGGTTATAGCAATAACACTTTTCTCCATATTTACTTCAGAATTTATTGAATTTTGTGGAGTTTTTTCATCACATCCAGCTGTAAAGAGTACTAATACAAGCAAGATCAGTAATATAACTGATTTCTTCATGTTTGGTCTTCCATTATTTTCAATATTGCACAGTTAATTTTTTAAAATCTGTAAGTGTAAACATCTTGTAACAAATGATTAATTAGTAAAGTAATTCAGACTGCACGTCCATATTGTTAAAACAATAAGCCAAAATTTACTCTACTTAGGAGTATAAATGTATATAACTAGAAAATAAATAAAAACAGCCGAACAATTTATCCTTATTATAAAAAATTTGAAAAAATAGCAATTTACCTGTACTTGGTTGATGTTGCTTTTAGAGTACACCTAATAGTTTAGCTTAAACTGGTACTGAGTTGACTGAACCGCAAATTCATTCTTTTTAGAGTACACCTAATATCGTTTAACTATTTGTTCCTCGTTTCGGTGAGGCTGGAATATATTTCACTGTCATTTTTAAGGACTTACTTGACTTATTGTTTGTTTTTGAGAGACTATGTGTTAAATATGAGATGGATTTCTCCGTTGTTGACTCTGGACTGAAAGCGTTGTTTACTGATATTTAATCCAATTTTAAGTCCCTTATAGAATTCCTTAAACGCTGAATATCATATTCTTACTTTTTCACCTATGGTACGCGGAGTGGCTTATGACCTGTCGCCATTAGGCGGAAGAATGATTCAGGAAGATGCTAAGTCTCTACTTTAGCGGTAGTTCACTTCTATCCTTCTATGTTCTCAATATTACACTAATTCATTGGTCATCGGTTAAGGAAAAATCGTTATCAATTGCATTGATTTTCATAAAATTTGTTAAATTATTCATCAAATGCAAAACTGGAATCTGATATCGATTTCAATTTAAACACTAAACATTTGGGTTTGAGTTTTTCCGTCGAAATCGAGATCAGCAGCTCAAAATCCTTAACCGAATACAAATGTACACTAATTAAGTGTTATTTACTGGCCTCCTGTCATCTCGATTATAATAATTCTAATGTTCTATCTGTAAACATATTTTTTATACTTGTCAAAGCTCAACTCTACGATTAGGGAATACAACTTGACAGGTAACTGATCCGTGTAGATTTTACCATCAGGAAATCTACTATCAGGAAATTAATTTCCGAATGGGTTCCTTAAGATTTCGAATTTGACCTGGCAGGAGATGAAAAGGCAGACATTTTCATTTCCAGCATGCTGACCAAAAAACTATTGTCAGTACATTGAATTCAAAGCCGTGATTTCCGAGAGGCTGTCTTTCCAAAAGGTCTGTCTTTCCGAAAAGTCCGTCTTTCCGAAAGGACTGTCCTGGCCTGTAGAAATGCTCAGGTTTCAGGAGTGACTTTTCGGAATCAATCTTTCTGATTTTACGGTAATTGCGGCCGATAGAGCTGCTGTTGTACTAACGGATGTGGACATTGTGCCTGAAGTCATCCGTACCGGTTTTGATGACAATTCTGAAGTTGGTATTGAAAAATAGAATTTTTTTCGTAAATAAGGTTCAGTAATCCTTACCCACATCCAGGGAGATAATGTTTATAAATTAAAGAATATGTGCCCCTTCTCAAGCACTTTAATGGCTGCCTGGATAAAGCGTTCTGATAAGGTCTACAATTTTATAGGACTTATTCAGGGAGACCGATTCGTTTTTATTGCAAAGGAGTTCCCGACAAAAAATATTAAACTTGTCGGATTTGATTTTGAAGACTCAAGAGCGAACCTGGTTAAGAAAAAGAAGTTGAAGTGATCGAGAGAATTAATTGAAATGTCAAGGTTTAATGGAAAATTTATCTTCTTCAGAATAGTTAAGGTGCAGGAAGTCAAGAAATTCCCAAATATGCATTATTTGAATAAATCTAGCTGTTATACTTCTAGAAAAAAAAATACTCATTTTAATTAAAAATACGAGGTATTATGGTTTGGATTCAAAATAATATTTTCACTCATTTCAGTAAATTATCCTTTTATACAGATTATAACTACATTAAATAGCTAAATTTAACTTATTTTTTAAAAATAATCTTTATTTTTAGGTAAAAATAGAAAAGTAAATATTTAAAAGTTTTTTTATCGGCATTTTTAGATATACCTACAATAGTGATCAAATAAAAAAGTAATTCCATATTTCCCCGTCAAATTCGCCCAGATTTTCCAGGACTATTTAATTGTAAGTAAAATTTATTCCATATGCTTTATATAAACTAAAACTATATGTTTAATATGCCTACTAGCAATTAAAACTTAGATATATCAGCCTTAAAATTAAGATAGGCTTCCAAAAAATATTGTAATAAGTTAATTGCTAAAAGTAGCACATAGTGTTAATATTTGGGAAAAAATGGTTATAATAGCCACATTTCAAGATTAAGTAGACAAATCCTATGAATTCACTTTATCTTGAACTGTTGCCTATTCAAAAAGTACCCAAAGAGAATAGTGAATATCAATTGAAGATCGGGAGGAAACTGATGGATATTCAGTACTTTGTGATTATTCTGTGCCAGAAGTTCAGAGTAATATTCAATGACTTTGACATTCTCTGAGCAGATTGGTGGGTAAAAAATCTTCTAGACACTGATTTAAAATAATAATTTCCTAGGGTCATTTTATCTTAAATTAGTGTCTATGTAAAAATTTCTTAGAAAGAGTACAGCGTTAAAAAGTGGAGGGAAATATATTGGTATTACCGCGTTTTCATGTAAATTTCAATTTAATTATCGCCATATTAAAAGAAAATTTCACTATATATATTTAAACCATATATATACGTGAACTTCTTGTTTATAAAATAGCAAATGTGAAAAAATATAAAAAGCATACAAAGAATAGGAACGGAGGAAAATACAATGATTCCAATAATTGAATGGCAAGATTTCACTATAAACATTACATTATTACTCATAGCACTCTCAGAAAAATTCAACATAATTTTCAACTGAGTTTTACAGATGTTCAAAGAGTCAAAAAATGTCTGGAAAGTTGAGTTATAAAGAGATAAACTCATGCCTTAGAGAGTTTATTGCCCTTCTAATTTGAAAAATTCAAAAAATATTTGCAACGCCTGCTACTGTAAGAGATTGAAAAAAGATCATAATAGCCACCAGTTCAAGACAGTATTGACAAATCCCATGAATTCACTTTACCTTGAACTGGTGGCTACATAACGAATACGCAGAGGAAAGCGTACACATATAATAGAGCTGATTAAAATATAAGAATAACATTTCCAGTAAATATATTCCATTAATCACATGCTTAGAGGACACTTTAACATATGTCTTAAGTGATGTCTGTTTTAACAGAACGGACTGTAATAGGCTTTTCTTTTTCTGAATAAAATTAAAGTGGCCCAATCAAAAAGAGAAACATCAAGCTTGTTTCATTATTTTGAGTGGATAACTCGTATTCATCACCTAAATGTTAAAGTAATATATCTAATCTAGAAACGTCTGTTATTGATAATCAAACACAAGCTTAATGTTTCTCTTTTAGATCTAGCTACTTCATAACTGAACAATTATTTTCAACTTATAAAAACAACAAAGAGACGAATATGTAGTATTAGTTGCCTTCCAAAATAAGCATTATCTGTCCAGCTCTCATAGACTTGACAGAGTTCTAAAACTGCTATTGTGTAGTCTATGGGATTTGGCCTTCTAACAGGCTTTGAATCATAATGAAAACAAACATGATATTCCTTCATGCGTCTTCGGTTAAGTGAAGAATCGTGACAAATTGCATCAATTTCAACAACATTTGCCCAAAATTTTAATGCATTATGAGCTGGAATAGGGTATCGATTTTATGTAAATAGACCAAAATTTAAGGACGGCTTCTAATGCAAAATCGATAGCTTTCAGGCAAGAAAATTCCTTAACCGATGACCAATGGATATTCCTTGAATAACATGCACAACTATATGAAAATGAATGCTGATGGCAGCATTTTCATGCTAAATTTATCTTAGCTCACTCCATAGACTACATAGAACGATACCTCATGTTATCAGGCAAAATTTAAGTTGAAACATTGAAAACAAAAGTGAAGTGATATAATTATAAAAATTAATAGAATATATCAATAAATATATATTGGTATTTATATTTTGGTTTGGAAATTTAAGCATTTTAAGTGCTTTTTTAATATAAATTTAATATAGACGTATTTTCAAGTTTCCGGGTTAAAATAGCTCTGATTTTATATTACGGTTAAATAATTAGTAGAATATATTCGTTCTACTTTATATAAATTAACCTCATATATGGTGATATCTCATAGGCGAATAAATATTAAGAGTTTAATCTTAATATTAAAATAAACTTCTAATGTATAGTCGTCTTTGAGAATAAAATCTACAGGGGTGGAAAACTAGAATGGACTTTATTCTTACAATTGGACCTATAGCAAGCGTTGGACCTATTGAAGCTTTCAGGGGAGATTTTCTGCAATGTAATTTTACTTTCTAATCTCCTAAAGAGAGGATGGGCAATTAGTAATCCTGTATCGAGACACGAAAGTGTAAACATTTTCTTATCCTTATTAGCAGGATAAGAAGAGTTAATTCTAATATTAAGATAAACTTCTAATGTATAGTCGTCTTTGAGAATAAAATCTACAGGGGGGAAAACTAGAATGGACTTTATTCTTACAATTGGAACTATAACAAGCGTTGGACCTATTGCAGCTTTCATCGGAGACTTTAATCAATGTATTTTTAATTTCTAATTTCCTAAAGAGAGGATGGGCAATTAGTAATCCTGTATCGAGACACGAAAGTGTAAACATTTTCTTATCCTTATTAGCAGGATAAGAAAACTCAAAAACATTTTTTGATAAAGTTTTTATCTGCTCCTAGAAATTTATCTCATAATATTTACTCCAAAAATAGGCCCCAAAAGTCCACAAATGCATAAAAAAGAATGAGATAAGTAGTCATTGTTAAGAGAGGATGGGCAATCCTTAATCTGAAATCTAAAAATTAAACCGGGGGGAGAGCAAGAATGACTATTGGAAGTATTAACTTCATTGATTGTACGCAATTCAGTGTATTCGTTGGCTATTTTAATGAATGCATTTTCTTTTAATGAATGCATTTCCTAAACTCTCCTAGAGAGGATAGACAATTAGTAATCCTGTACCGAGACACGAAAGTGTAAACGATTTTCTCTTGTAGTCCTCGGCTAATATCTGATGACTACACTTGCAGTTTTTGGTTAATATTTGATGACTACACTTGTAGTTATGGGTTACATTTGATGACTACACTTGTAGTTTTTGGTTAACTTCTGATGACTACACTTGTAGTTATAAGTTACATTTGATGACTACACCTGTAGTTTTCAGCCAACATCTGATGATTATATTCCCTACGTTAAAATTCATATAGTGTCCATTATGAGAGAGCTCATCCCAAAACCAATTTCATTCCCAATTTATACTATTTTCATGTTGAAAATTAGATGATTATTTCAAGTTCAAGGTCTGGGATCGGCTCTGACAGAATATCAACATATTAAAAAAGAACGTTAACAATTAAAAACAGTAACATATTAAAAATGGTAACATATTAAACTCTGTATCTTATTCAGGACTTACGTACTTGAGGAACAAAATCAATTACGACAAAAACTTTAGATTAAATTTGGATTTTGAACCGTTGATGGTTTTATGCTGTTGATTTTTCAGTTCAGTTGCTTAAGTCCTGTTATACGTAAGTCCTGTTATTAAAACAAAAAATTACTTTAAATTACCTGAAAAAATAGTTATCGTTAAGAGAGGATGGGCAATCCGTAACTCCGAATCGACGACTACTTTACTTTTTTTATAAATATTCCCACGTTGGGATGTATATATATGTGTATGCATATATATTAGATTTACTTGGAGCACCAGAATTTTTTAAACATTAAGGAAGAATATAGGTATACGTACAAAGCTTTATAAGTGCTTTAAAGCTTATTGTCTGTTTGTTACCTAATTATGTAAAAGTGCTGTATCCTGAAATAACTTCGCAAATTCAAAACTATTTTAAAGTTCAATACACGAGGTAACAACAGGTACACAAAAGGTTAAACACTGAGTAAATTCCAATTCTGTTTTGATATTTGAAGTGATTTTGTAAAAGAAACAAACTCAAAGTTAAATTAAAACATTTGGCTACCTGCATACAATATATTAATAAAAAACTAAAACATAGTTTTATATTATTTATAGAAATAATTTTCTTAAATTCCAGAAGGTCAGTCAGGAGTGAAATTGTTGAGCTCAAGAGCTCCATATAAGATTTCCGGGAAATCCAAAAGAAAGAACATTTTATGTTTTATAGGCCTGCATAAATGGAAAAGAAGCGGTGGTTTGAATGTTTATTCTTCAAATGTGAGAGAAAAGTATTTCGTATGTACGCGTTGCGGGAAGACAAAAACAGTTTACGAACCAAAAACTAATGAAATCTGAAAAGCCCTGTTAAAGGAAATCTCATATTTAGCTGCTGTTCTCATATTTAGCTGCTGTTCTCATATTTAACTGCT
>NZ_LMVP01000103.1 GCF_002287235.1 Methanosarcina spelaei | reverse complement strand
TGGCGCGGACATACCCCGTTGCTTGCAGCGGGGTGCGCCAGCGCAACTTTGATTTAAAAATTAAATATTTGCATTTAGATTTTATAGAAGGCCAAATTTTCTCATTTGGTTTTGGAATTTATAAAGAACTTCATTGGTCATCGGTTAAGGAAAAATCGTTATCAATTGCATTGATTTTCATAAAATTTGTTAAATTATTCATCAAATGCAAAACTGGAATCTGATATCGATTTCAATTTAAACACTAAACATTTGGGTTTGAGTTTTTCCGTCGAAATCGAGATCAGCAGCTCAAAATCCTTAACCGAATACAAATGTAAAGAACTTAAAACAAGAATTAAATTTCGGAGAAAAAGAGTAATAGAAGTCAGAATAAGAGAAACCACTTGAATTTTTAGGATCAGCTTAGTAACTTAATACTCTTTCTTGACCTAAAAGAGATAATTTTTAGAAATAAAAATTAGAAGTTTTCAAATTTAATTACTACTATTTTTAGTTAATAACCTTAGAATCTACCCATAATCAGTGATGTGCTATATCCCTGGCTGCCAGGGTATAGTCAGGGATATGCTATATTCCTGGCTGCCAGAGTACAATCAGTGATGTGCTATATTTCTAGCTGCCAGGGTATAGTCAGGGATATGCTATATTCCTGGCTGCCAGAGTATAATCAGTGATGTGCTATATTTCTAGCTGTCTGGATCTGATTCATGTGAAAAGCAGACGTGGAAAATCCATATTCTTTTTCTGGAACCCAGCAGCATTTTTATGTCCACCGCCGCCATAGTGTTGAGCAATTTCAGCACAATCTGGGGAGTCGGGATTCCCTGAATCGGACCTTAAGCTGAATACCACCATATCCTCTATGGCCTGCCACATGATAGCAATGTCATACTCAGGCTTTTTGTAGATAAATTCTCCAAGTTCGGAGATGCTTCCGGTAGTGTTTACAAGCCTTGCATTCCAATTATGGAAAACACAGTCTACTCCACGGTCAAAAGCTTTCTGAATCTTGTAACTTTGGGATTCAAGAAGTAATTCACCAATTGATATCATTTTATTTACGGTGTCCTCATATTTCGAACCAAGAAGCACAGCCCATACGGCATCGTAAGGGGTTTTCACCATCAGACTGAAGCCTGCAGTGAAAGCTCTTGTCTCAACGTATTCAAACTTCCACAGATCTTTATCTCCAATATAGGCAACAGTCACCGGAAGTGAAGTAGATTCTGGATGTGTAAACTCCCATGTAAGTACACAGGCTGCCTTTTGAAGGGATCGAATTCCCGTAATACTGCTCGAGCTCCACAGATCAGGAAACTTCTCCACAGCGGTCTTATGATGATCGATCCATATCAGTTTAGACCCACAAGCTTTTACGAATTCATCCATTTTATCGCTTGTAAAATCAACAAGCCATACTTCTTCAGCTGCCTTTATTTCGTCCTCACCCCATGACTCTTTGCCGTAATTTATAGAAACAAACTTTATGTCAAATTTATTCCGGTCATAGGAATTACCAGCAATGGCGGCTGCACAACATCCATCGTTGTCGTCATGGTGATAAACCAAAATCGTACGTTTATTGTCTATCATTTTCGATTCTCCATTAGTTAACATGATTTTTTATATTTTCTGCTGAAATGTAATTTCAAGATATATTTAAAGAAAACCCGGTGTGAAAAATATCAATTAAGTATTAATATATATGAACAAAAATATATTTTAAATGTCGAAATCGATATAAGTATAATACAAGCCAAAAAGGAGAATAAAGTCGAGTGAAAAACGGAGACACTAAAACCATACAAGCTTAGTGCATGATTTTATGAGATCTTCTGGACAATAGAGGCGACATAATGGAGGGAAGCAACAAAATGAAGGAGTACTGTAATATTTGTGGCCGGAAACTGCTGGAGGATATGCTTGTTGTTGATACCAGCCAGGATTGAAACCAATAAAGTTCAAGGATGTTCACGAAAGTGACAAAAATGAAAAAAGAGAGAGCAGGTCAGTAATCGACCTGTTATGTTTCTTTTATCTTTTCCTTGAACAGCGTATATGCCCACAGCTGGTAGATAATAACTATGGGTACAAATACTAATGCTCCTCCAAGCATGATGCTCAGGGTCATGTGGCTTGATGCTGCTTCAAAGATGTCTATGCCGTAATCAGGAGAAATAGATGACTTAAGCATATAAGGATAAATGCTTGCAAGCCCGCTTTCAACAATGAAAAGAAGAGTCAGGAGATTACTGCAAAAGGCCGGAAATCCCCTGCCCTTTTTTGCAAAGAACATCGAAAGGACAGCTCCCACTACAGCGAGAACTGGCAATAAATACAGAGCTGGCGTGGCTGAATAGTTGGTTGTGAAACCTTCTATACCCACAAAAGAATATGCCAGATAGACCAGAGACAGTATAAACACAATAAGAGCGCTCTTCTTTGCCAGGTTACCTGCTTTTGAAGCTATGGCTCCTTCGGTCTTGACATTGATCCAGAGTGCACCTGAAGTAACACTCATAAACACAAATAGGACACCACCTATCAACGCATATGGGCTGAAGAGTCCAGGAAGGGTACCTGTATAAACTCCTCCTGAAGCGATTTCGAGTCCCTTGAAGAAGTTCGCAAATGCAACTCCCAAAACCAGAGAAATCAGCAGGCTTCCAATGAACCATCCCCAAGCAAAGGCTTTCTGTATCCGGGGATTCTCATCCTTGTGAAGATATTCCACAGAAATGCCCCTTGCAATTAAGCCAATAAGCAGCAACATCATAGGAAGATACAGGAAAGTGAACATCTTCGAAAACACTAGAGGAAATGCAGCAAACGTTCCACCTGCAGCCAGAATGAGCCATACCTCATTGCCGCCCCAGAAGGGACCAACAGAACTCTGGATTTGTGTCCTCTGCACTTCATCTGTGGCAATAAAAGGTAACAGAAGACCTGCCCCAAGGGAAAACGAGTCTGCAATGAAGTAAACTCCCCATATAACACACCACAGGAAGAACCAGATTACAGCAAGCATATCATGAGTAAGGAAATCAAACATTTTCACTCAGCTCCTGTCGCATTAACTACAGTTTTCTTTATGAGGTATATCTCAAAGACCATCAGGATCAGATAGAATGTGCTTATAAGGGCAACACTTAGCAATACATCTGATATGGGAACCGATGAG
Source organism: Methanosarcina spelaei (assembly GCF_002287235.1). Lineage (GTDB taxonomy): Archaea > Halobacteriota > Methanosarcinia > Methanosarcinales > Methanosarcinaceae > Methanosarcina > Methanosarcina spelaei. Next base: position 4,444 of record NZ_LMVP01000103.1, on the reverse strand, counting down.
ATACCATTTGCTGTTTTTAATAGACCATATACCAGCCACGGCTGCCTTCCTACCTCAGCTACGATCCAGCCAGCAGTGATGGCAATATACGGAAGAGGGATAGACCATATCAGCAACTTTAGATACTTGTCTGATGTGTACAATTTGCCTGATTTTTGAAGATATAAGCCTAAAAGAGCCTCTATGATAAACAGGGACCCAAGAACTGTCATTAGCCTGAAGCTCCAGAATATCATTCCTACAGGTGGTAATTCATCCTGATGTAGCTGATTAAGTCCTGTTATTTTTCCGCTGAAACTTCCTGTATACAGGAAACTTGCAAGACCTGGAATTCCCAGCAACTGAACACTATTGGAACCAGTGCTTGAATCAGGTACCTGTATCAGATACATGGGAACTCTTGAACCTGTTTCCCATATTGCATCCATTGCCGCTCCTTTAGCAGGCTGAAGTTCAGTAACATATTGCGCATAACCGTGACCAAGAACTGGAAGCATGACTGCAGTAGCTAATGCTATGGTAACTGCTATGCTGAAAGACTTCTTGAATACTTTACTGTTGTTTCCTTTAAGGAAATGATATGCACAAATTCCCATGATCAGGAACGCTGTCAACAGGTAAGCTGAAAGCAAAGTGTGTACCAGCATGTACCATACATAGCCGTTTGTAATAAGAGCAAAGAAATCTGTCATAACGACTTTGCTCCCGTCAGCAGCCATCTCATAGCCAACTGGATTCTGCATAAAACCATTAGCAGTAATAATCCATAATGAAGATATGTTAGTTCCCAGAGCAACCATCCACATGGAAAATGTCTTTAGTTTCTGACGGTTGCGGTCCAGGAATATCCATGCACCAAAGAAAGTACCTTCAAGGAAGAAAGCCAGTAATGCTTCCACAGCTAAAGGCGGTCCAAAGACATCTCCCATGAATTCCGCATAGGCACCCCAATTCGTCCCAAACTGGAACGTCAGTGTAAGACCTGAGACCAGACCTACTGCAAAGTTTATCTTGAATACCCTACCCCAGAAATCGGCCATTTTTCGCCAGGTTTCATCTTTGTTCCTGTAGTACATTGTTTCCATGCTTGCCACTAACAGTGCAAGTCCCAATGTTAGTGGAACGAATATGAAATGGAATGCAGCTGTTATGGCAAACTGAAGCCGACTTAATAAAATTAATTCAACCATTCATTACCCCTCGTTTTACCTCGTTTTATTACTTACAGCACAGGATCATATTTACGCTGAAGCAAGCCGATGTTCTTCTGTCCACAACTTGCAGTTAATCTTCATGCTCAATCTCACAAGTAAGAACCTGAAGTACAATGTCATATGCCACTGGATTTTTATTTTTGACCATCTGAAGAATATGCCATTGTACATCCGGATAACATACTGTTTTCCCTTGCTATTCTGCTAAAGTTATATTTCATCCTCAGATTCCCCGGACTTTTTAGGTTCTTCAGACTTTTTAGATTCCTTACATTTTTTACAAATACCATAAAAGTTAGTGCTTGTTGAAACAATAGTAAATCCTTCTATTTCCTCAGCTATCTTCATTGAGTAGTCCAATAATTGTTCCGAATTGAAATCCTCCATACTTCCGCATTCCCTGCAGATTAGATGGTGATGCGGAATGAAATTCGCTTCAAATCTTGAGACTCCTTTTACATTCACCTCCTCCAGTAACCCTTTCTCCGTAAGGAATTTGAGATTTTTATATACGGTAGCCTTGCTTATACGCGTCAGTTTTTGTCTAACCCCATCATAAACTTCGTCTACAGTGGGATGACCATCGTGTTCACGCAGGAAAGCAAGTATTTCAACTCTCTGATTTGTGTATTTCATGCCAGCTTTGTCTGTGGGCTTCATTGCCGTCCACCTAAATTACCTGTGAAAGCAGATTTACTTAGATATACATGATATCCATTACTAAATGATATTTATTATTATTTAACAATTACTATCAATCACTTTATTTCTTTACTTAGAGAAGTCTTGCAACTGCATTATTTTCTTAACGCTGTGCCCTGAAGTTTCCCCACTAAAAGTACAGTTAAAGAACAGTAGTTTTGGACAGAACTTGCTAGGGCAAAACAGTAGTTTTGGACAGAACTTGCTAGGGCAAAACAGTAGTTTTGGACAGAACTTGCTAGGGCAAAACAGTAGTTTTGGACAGAACTTGCTAGAGCAAGATTGTCCAATCTTTTGAGTAAAATTCACAGTTGTTTGCAACATTAATTGGAAAAGAAATCTAAATTTTATTGTACATTTGGATACAACAGTCTCAAATTTTGTACGATTTACCTATATTATTTATTAATAAACTTCTGAACTAACCTGCATCCATGTGCTTAACCTACACCTTTGTGCTATATCTAAGGATTGCAGCAATGCCTCCAAAAGCTATAATAAGTTGAGAGCCTTCGTCAAAATCCGTTGATACAAAAGCAATTTTTGCATTGCCTTTATCAGCGAGTTCTGAGAATTCACCGACGATATCAATAACATCCGTGACTTCAAGTGCAGAACCACATTCAGGACAATTTCCTGCAAAAGGAACAGCTTCATCTGGTTTCCAATTTCTTGTCCGTTTATTCTCATATCCACAAACACTGCATTTGAGAGTTACTTTTTCAGATCGCAGGTCTTCAGAAAGTAAAAGCACATCAACTGCCTTTATTTCGAGGTTCACCCGTACATTATCTTCTCCATAAGATACTTTACCAGACTCAGTAGCAAGCTCTCTAAAAAATAGTTCCATGTCTCTCTTTTGCTTAATTAAGTCAATACCCTGGAGAGTGTCCTCTGCTGCATTTATTAATTCAGAAAAACCTGATTCGTCCGTATACCCCGTATCGAACAGTCCAAGAACCTTTTTCTGAAGCTCATAATGTAGAAATCCACCTTCACCGAACTCTTCTTTAGTTGGAGAATGCCCTCCTATAAGAATGCCTTTAAGTTCAGCTGGCTCCACTTCAAGAAATGCCTCATTTGCAGCATCCCCTATTCTTTTGTAGAAATCATGAATAGCAATGCGTCTGAGCTGTTCAAAGCGATGTGCACTCTGACCTCCTTTTCTTTGTTTGCCAGGGACAGTAGAGTGGAGATGCTTAATAACTTCAGTTTGCCTACCTACGAGCATTCCGATAGTTGCTTCTCTTAAATCCAGAAGTATAAGTCCATAAGTACTGCACTCTCTGAGCATTTTCTCAAGGGGCTCAAGATAAAAAACGGAATCACAGTGATATATGTAATCTACAACAGGTTCCGGAGGAATAAGAACTTCATTTACCATGCCTGTCCTGTTAGTTCCGGTATCGACAGGCCCTGCAAAATAAACTATCCCGTTTCCTGGTACTTTGTTAAGCGATCTTAACTTTGCCAACAAAAAATCAAGTGTTCCCTGTACGTTATTGCCGGTAAGTTTAGACTTAATATCCGAGGACTGCTCATGCTCTTCTCTCAAATGATTTGTAACATCTGAAATCTGTATATCAGAAGGAATATAAAGGGAAATTAATTCTGTGCTCTTTCCACTTTTATTTCTCAGAATCTCAAGCTTCTTTTTTAATACATATTTTTCATACGTACAGTATTCAGCCGTTCCGACTTCCTCCTTTTCTCATAAGCATGCAACTCAGTTGTTATGGCAAACTGAGGTCGACTTAATAAAAGTAATTTAACAATTTGTTATCCCTTATTTTATTTGCACTAGGAAGTTATTACGACAAGGAAAACACTGCCAATTGTAAAGACCAACGACAATTACCATATTTACATAGATTTATATTTATTAGAGTAAATTTGCAAATACACAATGACTTTGAACATAAAAATCATGAAAAGAACAGAGTTCATGGACATCATATATCCATGAACCATTGCACACGATCAATATTTGCACCGGAACAAGTCGAGATCTTCCTTCAAAGCCTCACTGTTCTGGCGCCCGTTTTTGTTGATCCGTCAGTTTTGTCTTGGTGGTATAAGCTCATTCGCTCTGATCCGTTCGTTTTAATCTGTTCTCTAATTTTTTGTGGGGTTACAATCTATAATTATTCCCAAACTTATTTAAAATAAATTATATGAAAAATTGGTTCTGAACAAATAATATTTTCAGGTAAAATGTTTTGTTAGTAAACAACATTAAAATATTAATTATGATTATAAATTTTTCTTATTTCAATGAATCATTTTTATATTTTCTGCAACTAAACGACACAATTCCATAATCTAGTGATTTCTCTTATTGTTCTTTCCTCAAACCTACAATTTTCTCTGCTAACTACCTCAAAAAGCTGCAATAATCTTGAAAAACAAATTCTTTGGCATTTTTGCCAAAGAATTTGTTTATTCATTAGATATTTTTTTTGAATATTTTATCTAAAATCAATACGCTCCGCTACTTTTTAAAGTGTAACTTTTATCAAAATAACTTA
>NZ_LMVP01000102.1 GCF_002287235.1 Methanosarcina spelaei | reverse complement strand
AGGTCCAACGCAAAGGTGATTCTGGATCACCACTACTTGTTGGTTCAATAAGACTTTCAAGATCAGATATAAGTGTGGGATCTTTATCAACACTCTTTTTGCGACCTCCCCCAGGAGCTCGAATCTTACCATCAGGAATAGATGTTCCACTTGCTCCAATCGTTCCACTTGCTAGTTCTTTACAAGCTTTAGAAATAGTATCACGAGAGATTCCTGTTGCACGAGAAACTATGCTGATTCCACCTTCACCAAGGCTAATAGCCTCAGCACCAGCAAATAGACGTTTCTTTTGTTCATCGAGAAACGGTTTGAGCAATTCATACTTTTCAGAGAGAATTTTCTCAAGTTGGTTACTCATATATATTCAATAGAAGGAACCCATATAAATAAATGCCTGAATTATTTTGTGACAATCACTAAGGCAAACTGCCAAAGAAACTGGTCTTAAATATGTGAACGTAAAATTTATTCTGTCATCATTTTTTGGGTTTTAACTCTGAGTTTTGGTGTACGCTTATAGCGTACACTTGCCAGTTTAAAACGCGAATATGAAACTGAGTCCTGTCAACTGTTCTATACATCATAGGAATCAAGGATTCTATGCTGATTAGTAGGGGCATCAAATGCAAAATAATACTAAGAAAACATAGACACTTTCCTAGATGTCTCTTGATAATGGAAAAAAGCTGTGTTTTTGATTTTTATAAAAATGACTGTAGACTCAAAATCACATTTCTGAATATCGTATTATATTTGAATTAGTGAACTTGGAAGTTTACGATTTTACAGAAAAACTTTTAAACTACTTTTTGTGCACTGTCTGAATACATTAATCAAAAATCCAAAAAGTACTGATTTTTTCAGTCTCATGAGGTAATCCTCAATATTTCTGTAAAATTTAACCAACAAAACCTACGAAATCTGCAAAATTAGGAATAAAATCTATTCAAAAGCTGCTGAGAAAATTTGCCGGAAAAAGTACATCGGCACATGTAAAAAAATTGCTTTTATTATATAAATAAAATATGTTCTCATATTTAAGAAGGGCTCCTTTATTCTTCTAGTTACCTTTTGTCTCTGTATTTTTTACATATCTTAAATCTAAGGAGAAAGAATTAAATAGCATGGTCAAGTACTGTACTGTCAGGTACTTTACTATTCGGCACTTGACAATATTGCCAAGGAAACATAACTATTCTTTGTGAGGTGAGAATTTTAAATGAATACACAATGTACAGAACAAACCGTAAACAGACCAGATGTGAAAGGAGGAAAGATGAAAATCATTGGATTTATCACAAGCCCGCGAAAAGAGGGCAATACCGCCTGGATCATCAACCAAATACTCGAAGGGGCGCAAGAACAGGACGCTGAAACGCAATCCTGGTCTTTCAGCGATCTTGACATCAAACCGTGCCGGGGTTGTTTGGGCTGTCACAAAGGCGATAGCGATCGAGGTTGTCTTATCAACGACGACATGCAGCAACTGTATGACGCGCTTGCTCACGCCGATGCCCTGGTGCTTGGCTCGCCGGTGTACATGGGACAGATGAGTGCCCAGGCGAAGATATTCACCGACAGGTTGTTTGCGCACATCTCTCCTCGTTTTTCTCCGCATTTCAAAGAAAATGCCGTGAAAAAAAAGCTGCTGCTTGTGTTTACGCAGGGGAATCCTGATGCCGGCTTTTTCCAGGAGTATTTTGATTATACGAAAAAGATGTTTCAGTTGCTGGAATTTGATGTGAAAGAGGTACTTGTCGTCGCCGGTATGCGAGATGGACCGGCGCATGAAAGAAAAGGTCTGCACACTGTTTTGAAGGATGTTGGTTCATCGTTGGTTTCGGAACGATTCCCGGAATAATGAGGATATTGCAATTGCGGATAAGCAGGGGTATCCTTTGGTTTCCTGTGATGGTTCTGTCAAGTTGACAGGTGTTAAGAAATTTTTCCAGCTTCAGTTGAACCAATAAATGTCCAGTTCTTATCAACTGACAGAAACTCCATGAGAAAGAATTAAATAGTATAGTCAAGTACCATACTATCAAGCACTTTACTATCAAGCACTTTACTATCAAGCACTTTACTATCAAGTACATGATAATATTGCCTTGAAAAGTTCTACTAAGTAAAAAGGAGAGATTTCATATGAGTGAAATAAAAAATGAGATATTAGAGCAGTTTATACGCTTGCAAGGATTGCTGCATCGCTACCATACGCAACATTTCATGGAATTTGGACCGTTGGGCAACCCGCACAGAGGACAGGGGCGTGTGCTCTCTATTCTAAAGTTGAAGCCGGAAATAAGCCAGAAGGAATTAACTTACCTGCTGGATATGAGCAAGCAAGGTTTGGCGGAACTCCTTAATAAACTGGAAAAGAAAGGCTATATCAAGCGTGAACTGGTAGAGGAAGATCGTCGCAGCTTCAATATAAAACTCACCGAAGAGGGTGCCGCCGTTGCCGGCGAGATTGATGACATGCCGCTTGATCTGGATAAAGTGTTTAACTGTCTAAGTGATGAAGAACTTGCTAAACTTTATGAATATTTGCAGCGCATCATTGAATGCCTTGAAGATCAATTACCGGGTGATGATAATGATTTGCGCAAGCAGATGATGGAGAAGTTTATGGAACATTATCTCCATGGAAAACATGAAGATGATTTCTCTGTTTTATTTAGAGGCAGATTACCTCATGGGCGGGGTGGCAGAAGAGATAATGACGAAAGGAAGCAGATAATGGAGAGGTTTATAGAACATTATCATCATGGAAAACATGGAGACGATTTCTCAGGTTCCTTTAGAGGCAGCTTCCCTAATGAGTGGAGTAGCAGGATAGATGATGACTAAAGGAATAAGGGACGTTGACTTGGCTTCAGTAGTTTGATTAAAAATCTTGCGAACAGAGTTTAACTTTTACAAATAATTCATTTTTAAGAGTTTTACAGAAAAAAGTACCTCATATAGTTAATAGATAGAGATCTACATTTTAAAAAGGATACATTTATCATCGGTTAGTATACACTTTGTAAAAATATATCAATTTTGGCGTATTTTTAGAGTAGTATCTAAATAAATAGAACTATGTAGGATACAGATTAGCCATCTAGATAAAAAATATTTGTTTTCAGAATATATATGGAAATTAATTCAATTACTTCAAAATACGGAAAGCAGGTGATCGAATGGAACCGATAATTGAAGTCAAAAACCTGGTTAAAACTTTTGATTCCAGAGGGAAAAAAATCACCGCAGTGAATGATGTTAGCTTCAATGTTTTTAAAGGAGAAATTTTTGGAATGATAGGACCAAATGGAGCTGGCAAATCCACTACTTTTTCCATGCTGACCACACTAACAAAGCCTACAAGCGGTAGTATAAAAATTTCAGGCTTCGATGCTTTAAAACAGAATGATAAGATAAGACCTATTATCGGTATCGTTTCTCAGAAGCTCAGCCTTTACCTGCTCCTTACAGCCAGGGAGTCAAAGGTATAATTCACTAAATATGGAGGTGAACACAATGATGAAGAATAACGCAATTTTAGCGGTTGAAGCTCACGGCTTGGTAAAGACTTTTGGTGATAACAGGGCTGTTGATGGAGTGAGTCTGAGTATCCCGACAGGTAGTATCTGCGCTGTACTGGGGCCGAACGGTGCGGGAAAAACTACCACAATAAATATGCTTGCCACGTTGTCAAAACCGGATGCGGGGAATGTAAAAATCTTTGGTTATGATGTTGTGCGCGAAACTCAAATTGTGCGTCAACTGATTGGGTTGACAGGGCAATTCGCCTCTATCGACGAGGATCTAACTGCTTTGGAGAACCTTATGATTTTCGGTAGATTGTATGGATATTCTCGCAAAGATTCTAAACGCAAAGCGAATGAACTCTTGGAAGAGTTCGGGCTTAGCGATGTGGCGAGCCGCGCATTGTCAAAGTTTTCCGGTGGTATGCGGCGCAGGCTTGACCTCGCGGTAAGTCTGATTTCCCAGCCGCCGTTGATCTTCCTTGACGAGCCGACAACAGGGCTTGACCCAAGGACTCGGATGCAGATGTGGCAGTCAATACGCAATCTTGTAAAAGGCGGCTCGACGGTACTGCTGACGACACAGTATCTTGATGAAGCCGATCAACTTGCAGACAACATTGTTGTAATCGACAAGGGACGAGTCGTTGCTAACGATACACCCGACGGATTGAAACGCTCCGTGGGAAGCAGTTCGTTGCACTTGACCATAAAAGACGTAGATAACGCCGCCAACGCGGCGCAGATCATCGAGCGCATACTCGATGCGAGGGTCCATCTTGCGGAAGCATCTGAGTTGATCGCGCCAATAGACAATACCGACAAACTAACCGATGTGTTGACGACGCTGAAAGATGCCGGAATAGCGTTGTCCGGGGTAAACATCCTTCAACCTACACTTTATGAGGTGTTCTTTGCGCTGACAGGTGAGGGTTCCAAAGATCAGAAGGAGGAAAATTAAAATGACTAATACAACCATCATACCCGCCGTCGAGCGCAAACTGAAAAATCGAATCGGAGTTGGCACCACAATCAGAAACACATGCACGCTCACGTATCGGGCGCTATTAAAAATGTCCAAAAATCCCGAAATATTTGTGGATTTCGTAGTCTTACCGGTTATGTTCACGTTGCTTTTCACCTTTTTATTCGGGGGAGCGATTTCGGGCAACATTCCGAACTATCTGCCGGTTGTTATCCCCGGCGTTTTGTTGATGTCATCTTTCACCAATTGTACCACCGCGGGTAGTAAACTGCGCGAGGATGTGGACAAAGGCACAACAAGCCGTTTTAAATCCATGCCGATTGCGCGAATTGCTCCGTTGGCGGGGAGTTTGATTGCCGACCTTGTACGATACGTAATGGGGGGAACTACCGTTTTTGTTACGGGATATATTCTCGGTTACAGACCCGAAGCAGGCATTCCCGCGGTCATTTTCAGCATACTTTTCATGATGTTCGTTGCTTGGTGTCTGAGCTGGGTGTTTGCGTTCATTAGTCTGTGCACAAAGACTATTTCAACTGCGTCTGCGATTGGTGTAGTTGTAATGTTCCCGTTAGTATTCCTGTCGAACGCTTTTGTTCCGGCCGAAACGATGCCGAGTTGGCTGCAATATTTTGTCCTGCAGATCAACCCGCTATCCCGCGTCGTAATAGCGGTGCGGCATTTGTTAACTTATGGCACGATAGGCGCGGATTTTTGGTTCGCATTATTCGGCACTTTGGCGATACTCGTCGTATTCATTCCGCTAACAGTTAATGCGTATAATCACAAGGCATAATCCTTGCGTAGCCCCACGTCGGGGCGGCTTCCGCGATCTTGTCCACCGTTACCCGGTCAAAGCCCGTTCGTGAAAGAGGGGCTCTAATATGGCTTCAGGTATTTAGGTGAAGAAATCTTACAAATAATGTTTACAAATAATCTTAACTTTTATAAATAAATAATTTTTAAAAATGTTTATAGAAAAAAGTATCTTATATAGTTAATCGATAGAGATCGGCGTTTTAAAAAGGATACATTTGTCATCGGATAGTGTGCACTTTGTATAAATGCATCAATTTTGGCGTATTTCTATGCAAACTATCAAGATAAATAAAAATGTATAGGAGATTAAGTATCCAGATTAGGTTAAAAATTTTCTTCTCAGGATATTTATAAAAATAAGTTTCATTATTTAGAAATAAGGACAGCAGGTGATCAAATGGAACCGATAATTGAGGTAAAAAACCTGGTTAAAACTTTTGATTCAAGAGGGAAAAAAATCACCGCAGTGAATGATGTTAGCTTCACTGTTTTTAAAGGAGAAATTTTTGGAATGATAGGTCCAAACGGGGCTGGTAAATCTACTACTTTTTCCATGCTGACCACATTAACAAAGCCTACAAGCGGCAATATAAAAGTTTCAGGCTTAGATGTCGGAAAACAGGATGATAGGATAAGACCTATTATTGGTATAGTTCCCCAGAAGCTTAGCCTTTACCCGCTCCTAACAGCCCGCGAAAACCTGAAGTTTATGGGAAAACTTTACAATATCCCAAAAAAGGTAATGGAAGAGAGAATTGATTACTATCTACGACTTGTAGGTCTTGAAGATAGTGCTGACCGTTTCACAGAAGGCTTTTCAGGCGGTATGAAACAGCGCCTCTCAGTAATCTGTGCAGTGATGCATGATCCTCAGATCTTGTTTTGGGACGAACCTTCAACTGGTCTTGACCCACAGACAAGGCAGGCTATCTGGAAACTTGCTCGGAAATTCAATGAAGATGGAAAAACCCTGATTTTTACAACTCATTACATGGAAGAAGCGGAGAATATCTGTGATAGAGTGGCTGTAATGAATTTGGGCAAAATGGTAGCTCTGGATAACCCGGAAGTTCTAAAGGAAACCTCTGGAAGTTTAAATCTTGAACAGGTGTTTATGCACTTTACGGGAGAGGGGGTGTGTAATTAAATGACAATAAAAACGGAGCTAATAGATTCTTTAGCAGTAGCGGAAAAAGAATTCAAAATTCTTTCCAGAAGAAAAGGGGTTATAATTCCTTTGTTATTATTCCCCCTAGTAATGATGATTTTCTTTGGCTACGGGATGGGAGGGACGTTAAAAGACGCTCCTTTTCTCATTGTCAATAGCGACACTGGCCAAGCCTCGAGTTCTCTTATTCAAGAAGTTGGAAGTTATACTCCCAAATATGATAGTTACCCGATGTTCTCGGTAACCTATTCAAAGGACATGTCGCAGTCTGAGGCTGAGAGTAAAATAAACGCAGGGGTCTATAAAGGCGCTCTAATTATTCCACCGGATTTTAGTGACAACATAGCGAAAAATCAGAGTACCACTTTAACGCTTTTGACTGACTCCTCAGACATTACCGCAAGTGAAAATATCATAAATACTATCAAACAGTTGTTGACAACAACAGGGTTATTAAAAATAACCGGGCTAGTATCTTTAAACGTCCCCAACATTTACGGCAATCTGGAATATCTGGATTTCCTCACACCTGGCATTATAGCTCTTACGATATTTTTTGGTTCAGTAATGACCACAGGTGCTGCGATTGCAGAAGAAAAAGAATCCGGTACGCTTGTTCGTATGTTAATGACACCTATTAGCAAAAGATCTGTTATTCTCGGGAAAACTTTCTATCAGCTAATACTGGAATTAGCCAAAGCTGTTATCCTGATACTTGTAGCATATTTTCTTGTGGGATTTCGTATAAATGGTAGCTGGCTTCTTGTTGCTCTGGTACTAGTCCTTTTTACTCTTGGTGGTGTCGGAGTGGGGATAATTTTGTCGGCTAAGGCAGAAAGTATGGAATCTTTCGATCAATTAGCCATGCTGGTCACTATGCCATCCATGTTCCTTACAGGTGTGTTTTTTCCTTTGAGTTCGGCTCCAGTCTGGATGCAGTGTTTAGCGCGTTGCGTGCCTTTGACTTATGCGATTGATGCTATGCGTACCATCATGGTAAAGGGTCAGAATTTGAACGCTATATCTACTGATTTGATAATACTCACTCTCTTTGCAATTGTTACCTTTACTTTAGGTGTCCATCTATTCAGGAGGGAAGCATAAAATGAAAAAAATGATAACACTCTCTTTAATCTCTCTTCTATTGCTTGCTATGATATCATGCGCAGAAGGCGCTTCCAATTCCCCGAATAATTACAATGTTCCTCAAAGCTTTGATCTTGGAAAAAATTACTATACTGTAGA
>NZ_LMVP01000101.1 GCF_002287235.1 Methanosarcina spelaei | reverse complement strand
CTCCCCGGTAACCGTTGTTAAATAATTGCTTTATATTTTTAACTGCATTTTTATTTCAGTCGAATACCCCGCTAGCTTGCTGCGGGGATGGAAAACTTCCCCGGTAACCGTTGTTAAATAATTGCTTTATATTTTTAACTGCATTTTTACTGTAAATGGAACTCAGGTATGCAAACCACTGTGTCTTTAAAATTAGATATCACATGGTTTTTTGTATGAAATATCGGAAAAAAATTCTTTTAGATACTGAAATCGTTAGCTTTTTGAAAACCATATGCTTTGAGATTGGTGAAAGATACTGTTTTGAGTTTGATGCAATTGGTACTGATGGTGATCACATCCATCTTTTTGTTGGTGCTGAGCCAAAATATTCTCCTTCAAGAGTAATGCAAATTATAAAAAGCATTACAGCAAGACAAATCTTCAAAAAGTATCCTGAAATTAAAAAACAGCTTTGGGGTGGAGAATTGTGGAGTGATGGAGGATATATTGGAACCGTAGGAGATGGAACAACTTCCGATGTAATCAAAAGCTATATTAAAAATCAGGGAAACCAAGAAGAAAAAGAAGCATACCAGCAAATGAAAATAATCGATTTTTAGTAACCATTACAACCAGAGCGCTGGCGCGGACATACCCCGTTGCTTGCAGCGGGGTGCGCCAGCGCAACTTTGATTTCTTTAATTAAATTCTTATATCCAGTTTCTCTTAACTTATTTTTACTCCTAATTTTGAACTGTACTTCGAAATTAATACTTGCTTCTGAGATTATTTGAGACTAATTTACTATCTATCTTGTAAATTAAGCTGAAATTCCCAGACAAAAAATGCATGAATTAAACTAAAATTGAATGTTTAATTGTAGTGTATAGCTGAAATAATGTCTTAAAAGTAAATTAAAACTAAGAAAGTTTTTGATTGTTCACAACTTTTTTAAAAAATAAAAGATAATGAGAATATTTATATTAATCTATGTTCATTTTCTTCAAGCTAAAGTGATTTTATCTGAAAAATTTTGGATCAGGTAGATTAATTCTTTGAATAAAAGCATACTCTACATTCGTGTATTCAAATGAGCGCTCATTGTAAACATTTGCTTAGTTACAATATAAATTTTATTTAAGACTTTTTTAGTAAATGGAGGAATTGGAATAAAAACGTTAACCTCTCTGGTAGTTACTTTTTTAATTTTACTGTTTATATCCGGTCTCGGAGCTGCAGCTGAGATTATAGTGCAGCCAGGAGATTCTATTCAAAAAGCTGTAAATAATTCGTCTTCAGGCGATATAATTACTGTAAAACCCGGAACCTATGCCGAAAATATCAACGTAAATAAAAATAATCTTACAATCCGGTCAGAATCCGGAAACCCTGATGATACAACTATTATGGTCAAACGTTCAGGAGTCGATGTGTTCCTCCTGCAGGGAAGCAACATAAAAGTAACTGGGTTTAAGATTATGGGAGCAAGATCCGGTTATGCAGGAATCCGTCTGTCTTCATGCAGCAACTGCATAATTGAGAACAACAAACTTATGAACAACTGTTATGGAATCTATTTCCTGCGTTCTACAGGGAATAAATTTTCAAAGAATATGGCTATAAGCAACACAGATTTTGGAATTGTGCTTGGAACTGCAATGGACAATATCCTTTCAGGAAATACGGCTTTTGGTAACGGTCGCGGTACTCATATTGGCAACTCTGACGGCAACACATTCTCAGACAATACTATTGAAGATAATAGTGTTTATGGGCTTTATGTCTGTCCCAGAAGCGACAATAATCAGATTTACAATAATTACTTCAATGACACTAATATGACTATTACAAACGGAATCGGAAATGTCTATAACACCAAAAAAACCGCAGGTACTAACATTGTAGGCGGACCATATATAGGAGGCAACTTCTGGGGAAAACCTGATGGTACAGGATTTTCCAATACCGCAACAGATGTAAACAGGGACGGAATCTCGGACTCAGCTTATAAAAGCATAACAGGCAGTATCTATTCTGACGACCTTTCTCTAGTTGTCTATAAACCCGGATCGATAGAGCCTGTTGCTGCATTTTCTGCATCTCCAACCTCAGGAACCGCACCTTTGAGTGTCAGATTTAATGACACAAGCACAGGAACACCAACTAAATGGAAATGGACTTTTGGAGATGGGACCTCCTCAACCTTGCAGAATCCAACGCATAAGTATTCTAAAGCCGGAAATTATGCAGTTGTACTTATAGTAACTAATTCAGCAGGTAGTAATACATTAACAAAATCAGATTATATAAAAGTGGTAACAAAACCGGTTGCAAACTTCTCTGCGAAACCTACCTCAGGAAAAGCACCTTTAACTGTTACTTTTACTGACACAAGCACAGGAGCACCGACCAAATGGAAATGGAGTTTTGGAGACGGAACAAGTTCAACCCAACAGAACCCGACTCATAAGTATTCAGCCGCAGGAAGTTATACGGTTGTACTTACGGTAAGCGGTGCTACAGGCAGCAATACAGTAACAAAAACTGAATATATAAAAGTCATAGTAAAACCAGTTGCTGCATTTTCTGCATCTCCTACCTCAGGAAAAGTTCCATTAAACGTTAAATTTACTGATACAAGCACAGGAGCACCAGTTAAATGGAAATGGACTTTTGGAGACGGAACAAGTTCAACCTTGCAGAACCCAACACATAAGTATTCAGCTGCAGGAAAATACACGGTAACACTGACAGTAACCAATTCTGCAGGCAGCAACACGGCAACAAAATCAAGTTATATCACAGTGACAGGAACTTAACAGGCTTCTGTTACATATTTCTTGGGTTTCCCACTCTCAGGAAAAGCTCTACTGAATGTGTAGTTTACTGACAAAAGCAGCAATAGTCCAACTTCATGGAAATGGAGCTTTGGAGACGGAACCTATTCAACATCTAAGAGTCCTGAGTTTACTGACAAAAGCAGCAATAGTCCAACTTCATGGAAATGGAGCTTTGGAGACGGAACCTATTCAACATCTAAGAGTCCTGCACATAAATACAGTAAAGCAGGAAAATATACTGTCAGCTTAACAGTAAAGAATGCTAAAGGCAGTTAATACTAAAACGATTTTTGAATATATTATCGTAAGTAAACAATATAATAAACTCATGAATCAATTGAGGAAACATAGTAAACTCACGAACTAGTTAAAATGTTGCTATATTTCTCAAAACTCCTTTATTTTTTAATATACCCGAAGCAGTCGAGTTAAAAAGAGATAAGGATACTGAGTTTATTATAGAGGCTATCCCAAAACTTCACTTAACCTCATTATTGCTTCTAAGATTACAACTCCATTAAGATATTTTTTATCTTACATCTTGTAAATGCTTTCTTACATGGCTCTATCCAGCTAAAAATTTCTATATTTCATTTTTCTTCTTTAATGAACTTAAAAGGACCCTATTAAAGTTACATTTGATTTACAATTAGTTGAATGGACCAAAAATCAGGTTTTTCTTGCAAATTAAGCCGGACTTTTAATTTTATGGTATAAAACTACGTCATGCAACATCAAACAAAAATTGTAACCAAAAAAGAAGTTTTTGGACATGGATTGGAAACTTTTTAATATAAAAAATCTAAATATAGAATGAATTTATAATTATGGAACAAAATAACTAAGCTCCTACTATGCAAGATCTAACCTACAATCGATATAACAAGAATCCCTATAATGTTTCTTTTGTATAGAGAATGTGGAAACGATATAAGTACCGACGGTTGACTAACTAAGACAGAATGCTATTAAAATTGAACTAAAGAGATTTGTCATTTAAGAAATTTTATACTAAATCTGCAAATTACCTATAGCTACATCCCGATTTTCATGAGTTTATGAACTCCAGTTCAATCTGTTAATTAAAAATATGGTTATGTAGAAATCTTCTGAAGTTAAGAATCTCCAGTTGTTTAAACTGAACTAGCTGACATACTTTTACATATTTATTTCAGAACCTATTGAAACTTATTTAGATAGGTCTTCTACAAAATCAAAAATGAAGAAACTACTAGTGTCGCGTCAACCGTAAAATGTCATATAAAACCGATGGGAATTCTTCGGAATCGTTGAATTCTTGATGATTGACTCGGCACTAGATTTTGGAACTGAGTTTTAGAGCAATAAAACCTGTATTCGACAGGTCGACACTAATATTTGGGTATTTTTCAGGATAGGTATCCTACTCAAACTGTAAGGGAAAAAGTAGATCTCATATATTTATTGAAAGTTTAAAAATTTACTCGAGTATAAAAATGCATTAAGACTAAAAATACATTAAGAAATCAGTTTAACTTTCAAAATATGTGAAAAATTATTCTAAGTTTTTGGTTAGAATATTTTCCCTTAAATGAAGAGGATGTCAGGATAGTGCTTTTCAAACGCCCCTATTAATTCGTCCTGTATTTAACATGTGTTAACATATTGCCCAATCATCACAATAAAAAGGAGTGACAGGCCACTTTTGCAGTCTTTTGGATGAGATTGAATGCAAATTTCCACAAAAATGCTATCCATGAGAAAACTTGCAAAACAATTTACCTGCTGGATGTAGGATAAAACACAAGGAGTAAGACAATGAAAATGAACAAAAAACTGTGTTCAGTAGCTTTAGCTTCAACAACTATTGTTTTATTTTTAATTTTAACATTATCTATTACATCGGCAGCTACTGCACAAATTACTTCTAACACGGCTGGATACGCCTACGTTACAAATAGCGGCAGCACCACTGTCTCTGTAATTGACCTTGCAATAAACAAGGTTACAGCTACGGTAAGTGTAGGAAAATATCCTTACGGAGTTGCAATCAATCCTGCCGGAACAAAAGTGTATGTGTCAAAAGAAGTAAGCGGCGTTATCTCGGTAATTGACACCAAAACAAACAAGGTTACAGCCACAATACATGTAGGGAAGCATCCATGGGGAGTTGCAATTAACCCGGCCGGAACAAAGGTATATGTGGCAAACGAAGGTAGCAGAAGTGTCTCGGTAATTGACACTGCAAGCGACAAGGTTACAGCTACAGTAAAAGTAGGAAATTATTCTTGTGGAGTTGCAGTAAATCCGGCTGGAACAAAAGTATATGTGGCGAACACTCTCGATAACACTGTCTCTGTTATTGACACAGCAACAAACAAGGTTACAGCCACGATAACTGTAGGAAATCTCCCTACCGGAGTTGCAATTAATCCAGCAGGAACAAAGGTATATGTGACAAACGAACACGACGTCTCTGTAATTGATACCGCAAAAAATAAGGTTGCTGCCACGGTGACTGTAGGAAAATATCCATGGGGAGTTGCAGTAAATCCAGCAGGAACAAAAGCATATGTGACAAACTATGGAGATGGTACTTTTTCTGTGATTGATACAGTCACAAACAAGGTTACAGCAACAGTGAATGTAGGAAGTTATCCTTTAGGAATTGCTTTCAGCCCAGACGGAACTAACGTATATGTGGCGAAAGAAGCAAGCGGCGCTGTTTCCGTAATTAATACAGCCACAAATAAGGTTACAAATATAGTAAAAGTAGGAAAAGAGCCTGTTGCGTTCGGGCAGTTTATAGGTTCTGTCCCAGTACTTCCTGTTGCAAGTTTCACCAGTAGTGTTACATCAGGAAAAGCACCAATAAATATCGTCTTCACTGATACAAGCACAGGAACACCTACCAAATGGAAATGGAATTTTGGAGACGGGACAACTTCAACCCAGCAGAATCCCATTCATAAGTATTCAAAAGCAGGAACATATACTGTAACCTTAACAGTAACGAATGCTGCAGGCAGTAGTACGGTAACAAATACAAACTATATAAAAATAATAGAAAAACCGACTGCTGCAATCTCTGCAAAATCTCCCTCATGAAAAACACCAATAAATGTCGTTTTTATTGACAAGAGTACAGGAACACAAACTAAGTGAAAATAGAGTTTTGTGAACAGAACCTTCTTAACCCCCTGAATCTCACGCGTAAACTGTTAAATGTTCAGTTTTTTTCATTACTCTTATTTTCTCATATCTCTCTATTTTATATCTTAGCTTTCTCTCTTCTTCATCTGTTTCGCCTCAGGAAATAGGCTGCTCCTATAGCTAGCCCCAAAACTCCAGGTCCAGGTCCAGGTGATTCTTTTTCTTCTGAATCCTCTTCATTGGTAGCATTTTCGTCAGTAGTGTTTTCATAGGTGGCATTTTCGACTGACGTTTCTGTAGCTTCTTCGGTTTTATTTACAGTAATTCCTGAACTGGTTGCTTTCTCCCTGTCGGCCAGGCCCTGCTCATAAGCACTGGCGTTCAGATTGCTTTCAATGGCTTTAACAGCATTTGGGACTTTTGGGGATAGTGGGTAATTATCGGTTCCTCCGCCTGTGATGTTATATGAGGTATCGCAAATTCCATTGCTATTTTCGTCCACACCGGTTTCGCTGTAACCTTTACCTTCAAGGTCGGCCCAGAAATTCCCTCCGATGTAAGGACCCCGGATGATATTCTCTCTTATTTTGAGGGGGCTTTGCCAGATATTTTCAGCATTTACGACTTTTTCTTCGACATTTTCGTCGTTTTTGAAGTAATTGTTGTATATATAGTTCTTGCTGCTTAACTCAAGAGCGATTCCCGGACCATAATTATAGGCAATTATATTGTCGACAATGTCATTTGAGTTTGAGCTTTCGAGCCTTATTCCTTTCTCGTCAAGGGTAACGAGATTATTGCTTATGGTATTGCTGCCAGAACCTTTGAGAAGAATGCCATCTTTGGCTCCCTGAACTCTGTTGTTGTTAATATAGCAGCTTTTGACTCCTGTAAGCAAGATCCCTGCTTTTTCCGAACCCTCAATGGCAAACCCGCTAAAAGATGCTCTATCTACGCTGATTTCAATAGTGTTTTTCGTAGGATCAGCTTCCCTTATCACTGTGTCTTCTGGCTTTCTTGACTCCGACCAGATCTGGACTTGCTTATTTATTTTGAGATTTTCAACATAGGTTCCAGGGCTTACATAAATAGTGTCTCCGACTTCTGCTTCATCAATTGCGGCTTGTATCGAAATATAGTCTCCTTCATTTGTCGAACTTACTCTTAAAGTCGAGGCCGAGGAGGTAGAGCAGGTACAGAGAACTGCCAGAGTAATCGCAAGCGCCGTCAGCTTAAAAGTTCTGAAATTCTGTCTGTTTATTTTTCTCATACTGGTTCTTCCTTTACATTTTGAAGCTTCCGTTTTCTTTAGTCAGGGTTCAACTCTTTAGAAAAAGGAAAGCCTTCCTTTTTTAGGTTTTTTACTGGTTTTTAGTAAAAATTTTCTCAATACTCGCCAGGAAAGTAATTTTATCCTGAAATTAATATATCTTTGGAAATCAAAAATTATAAACAGCTATCCTTAAATAATAGTTCAATATCCTCTACGATAAAGGAAATTAATCTTCAGTCAAAGCCTTATCTTCAGTTAAAGCCTTATCTTCAGTCAAAGCCTTATCTTCAGTTAAAGCCTTAAATACTGTAGAACCCGATATTACACTGAAATTTTATTGTTTTATTATCGTCTCGAACGGAGGCCTAAAAATGGATGAGAAGATTGCGCTCCTCCTTGAAGAGTTAACCAGGGCGCTTGGAGACCTTGAAAAAACTGGCATAAGGGCAGAGTTTGAGAAACTCATTGCTTTTCGTGTCCCGCCTGATGTCGCAAAAGAGAGCATCCTCCGCAAGTTCGGAGGAAAAAGAAAAACTTTGAAAGTAAAGGATCTGTCTGCTAATATTAAGAACTTTGAGCTTACTGGCAGGATTCTGGACCTTGGGGAAAAACCAATCCGCCAGCAGGCAGGGACTCAGGAAAAACCTTCCAGGCTTTATACCGGAGTTCTTGCAGACGAAACCGGTTCTGTCCTGTTTTCTTCCTGGAGAGAGCTGCCAGGTTCTATTGGGGATGTGATCAACATCAAAAACGCCTATGTCCGGATCTGGCAAAACCGGATCAGGCTTTCTATAGGGGAACAGTCTCCTGTGTCGAAAATTTTGGACTCTTCGCTTCCTCCCATGTCCGAACTTTCAGCAAGCCAGAAAAAAAAGTTAACTGACATAGGGACTGCGGATTTTTCCGTAGATACTGTAGCCTGCGTGCTTCAGCTTTCCTACAGGGAAGTCCTTACAAAGGGGCACCAGTCCAGAGTGATCTCAGGCGTGTTTGCGGACGAGACCGGCAGGCTGCCTTTTACGGCCTGGATTGAGCTGGTTGGCATTGATATTGGGAGCATTATTCGAATTGAGGGAGCTCAGGTGCGAATGTTCAGGGGAATGCCGTCGGTAAGTATCCTGAGTGGCACAAAAATTTCTTCAGTAGGGTCGGAAGAAGCCGGAAAACTTGCATTCACCTTCGAATCCGCAGCAAAAGATCCTGTCCCAATCAAAATCGAAGAGATAAATTCGAGAGACAGCGTGTTTGACGTGTCCGTAGCAGGCAATCTGGTTTCAATAAGGCCCGGTTCAGGCATTATCTCCCGTTGCCCTGAGTGCAGCCGTGTAATTCAGAAAGGAAACTGCAGGGTGCACGGGAAGGTAGAAGGCATATGGGACATGCGGATCAAAGCCGTACTGGATGACGGAACAGGTTCCGTGTCAGTTATGTTTCCAAGGGAGCTTGCGGAAATTATCTATGGAAAAACTCTTGAAGAAGCCGAACAGCTAATGTTCTCGGATGTCTCTAAAGATGCAGTCTATGAAGATTTAAGGCGTTTTCTTACAGGCCGCTATCTTGCAGTACGCGGAAACTCTTCAAGAAGTGAATTTGGGATTTCTTTTGTAGCTGAAAACGCCTGGGTACCTGAAGAGGACCTTGCGGTGAGGGTAGTTGACCTCCTTCGCAGG
Source organism: Methanosarcina spelaei (assembly GCF_002287235.1). Taxonomy (GTDB): domain Archaea; phylum Halobacteriota; class Methanosarcinia; order Methanosarcinales; family Methanosarcinaceae; genus Methanosarcina; species Methanosarcina spelaei. The sequence goes on along the minus strand of NZ_LMVP01000101.1, from coordinate 36,245 downwards.
CTCGGGCAGGATGAAGAGGACGGGCAGGATAAAAATTCACAGGTTTCCGGGGGGGGAATTGAACTTGCTTAAACGAGAGGTTGCAAAAAGAGTTTTTGCAAGAGAATTCGAAGCCTGCAGAGAACTTGAAAAACTCGAGCGTTCGGACTCGGAAGCGGCAGATTCAAAAACTCCAAACCTGCTTATTAGCCCTGTGGGACTCATTCTCAATCGTGTTTTTGTAGTTGGAGTAGTCACAGAACTTGATAATATCGGAACCCAGAGTGAGATGTGGAAGGCGAGAATAGTTGATCCCACAGGGGCTTTTACGGTATACGCAGGGCAATACCAGTCTGAGGCTTCGATCTTCTTTTCAACGGTACAGGTTCCTGCTTTCATTGCCCTTACAGGAAAAGCCAGAACCTACGAACCCGAACCCGGATCGGTTTTTATTTCTATTCGGGCTGAAGAGGTAAATATAGTGGATGAGGAAATCCGCAACAGATGGGTTGTGGATACCGCAGAACAGACCGTTGAAAGGCTTGAAGCTTTCTCGGATGCTCTGACCAGTGGATATCATGGGGAGAAACTTCGGGAATACCTTCTGGAGAAAGGCATTTCTTCCGAGCTTACGGAAGGGATTGTAATTGCGCTTGAACGGGAACGCTCTCCTGATGAGTTTGCAAAACTACTTAAGTATTCCATCAGGGAAGGCCTCAAAACTCTGGATTTGGACTCAGAAGATAGTGCTGATGCTAAAGCTGACCAGAAAGAATTCGTGCTCGAATTGCTCAGGGAAATGGGTGGGACCAAAGGAATCGATTACGCAGCTTTTATGGATGCTGCAGCCTCCCGGGGAATTTCTGAGCAGGTTGTAGAAGAGGTTATTCGCTTCCTGCTTGCAGGCGGGCAGTGTTACGAACCTAAGATAGGAATAATAAGACTGGTAGGGTAATTTAAGATAGGAATAATATGACTGGTAGGGTAATTTAAGATAGGAATAATATGACTGGTAGGGTAATTTAAGATAGGAATAATATGACTGGTAGGGTAATTTAAGATAGGAATAATAAGATTTGTAAGGTAACCAAAGATCAAAAATAATAAGACTTGTAGGAAATAGTGCAGGGAAGAAAACTTGTAGTATAGATGAAATTAGAAGGGATTAGCTCTTTATGTGTGTGATAACGCTTAAGTGCAATTAGGTTAATTGGTATTCTCTGTTAAAATTTAATATCTCATGTTTATTGTATTACTTGGAGAAATTGACATGAAAGTATTGGTCAGCGACTCACTCTCCAATGAAGGTTTGGAGATTCTAAAAGAACACTTTACGGTTGATGTTTCCACCGGGCTTTCCGAAGAGGAGCTGGTGAAAAAAATTAAGGATTACGATGCTCTTGTAATACGCAGCGGCACCCAGGTCACCCAGAAGATTATCGAAGCTGCCGACAACCTGAAAATCATCGGGAGAGCCGGGGTCGGAATTGACAATGTTGATGTGGATGCAGCTACAAAGAAAGGCATTATTGTGGCTAACTCTCCCGAAGGCAATATGATTTCGGCAGCAGAGCACACAATTGCCATGATGATGTCAATGTCCAGGAACATCCCCCAGGCAAATGCTTCCCTGAAAGCCAGGGAGTGGAAACGCAATAAGTTCACTGGGGTTGAGGTCAAAGGCAAGACCCTGGGAATTATAGGTCTCGGAAGAATCGGTTCCGAAGTCGCAAAAAGGGCTTCAGGGCTTGAGATGAACCTTATGGGGTATGATCCTTTTATTTCCGAAAAGCGGGCTGTCGAGCTTGGAGTCAAGCTCGCTACAGTTAACGAAATCGCAAAAGCAGCTGATTATATCACAGTGCACACGCCTCTTATTAAAGAAACCAAAAATATTCTTGATGAGGAGCAGTTTGCCCTGATGAAACCCGGCGTCAGAATTATTAACTGCGCCCGCGGCGGCATTATCAGCGAAGAAGCCCTGGCAAAAGCTCTTGAAAGCGGAAAAGTGGGCGGCGCAGCAATAGACGTTTTCGTCGAGGAGCCTCCTTTTAACAGTCCTCTCCTTAATTATGACAACGTTATAACAACTCCTCATCTTGGTGCCTCCACACAGGAAGCTCAGGTCAATGTGGCAGTAGACATTGCAAAGGAAGTAACATCCGTCCTAACAGGTGGGCCTGCAAAGAACGCAATCAATATACCCTCAGTAAAGCCGGAAGCTATGGCAGTTCTTGCCCCTTACATCAGGCTTTCGGAGATTATGGGCAAGATTGCAGGGCAGCTCGTAGACGGAAACTATGAAAAAGTCGAAATCGGATACAACGGAGAGATTTCAGGAAAGGACACACGGCCTCTTACAGTCTCGGCTCTTAAAGGGCTGCTTGAGATGGCGCTCGGTTCCGGAGTCAACTATGTCAATGCTCCTATCCTTGCAAAATCCAGAATGATTGCAGTCGTGGAAAGCAAATCCGAATCTTCTGAGGAATACTCTTCAACTATCAGTATCAAACTTAGCAGCAACGGCCAGACAAAGCTGGTTGCAGGCACTGTTGTCGGAGACGAACCAAAGATCGTCGTAGTCGATGACGATAGAGTAGATATCTTCCCTGCAGGCCATATGATTTTTGCCAAACATATCAACAGGCCCAATGTTATCGGACCATGCTGTCTGGTGCTCGGTAAAAACAATATCAATATCTCAGGTATGCAGGTTGGCAGGTCCGAAATTGGGGGCGTGACCATGATGGTTCTGAACGTAGATTCTGAAGTCTCTAACCCAATCCTTGAGGAAGTCCGGAAAGTCGATGGAATCCTTGATGCCAAACTTGTGACACTCTAAACTTCCATTATCAGGAAGACTTTACTCCGGCAGAAGTTCAGGATAGAAAATCCTGGGCCGGAGACTTTAAATTTTTGAGTATTTATTTCGAATTTCTTGATTCTGTATACTTCTTTACGTTAAACTTTTCATTACATTCACAATAATATTATATTTTCAACATTATTCCCTCAATGATAGTATACCTTCAACAATATTATACACTTAAAACATTATACTCTCAATATTATTACACTCTCCTTGCCAGATCAATTTTTATGGGTGCAGTTAATGGAAGAACTTAAACGTGTAGTCTCCGTTCCTTTTAAAAAAACTCTTGCAGCTTCTCTTTCGGAGAAGGATTTTGAGTATTCCCTGGCTTTTGACCTGAAGTGGTTTCCCCCGAAAATTGCCTCAAAAGTAAAGGAAAAAGCCCTTGAAGCAGGTCTTCTCGTGTTTAAAGATGGGGTTCTTGTGCCTGGTTTTGATGTGGAAAGTATTCGGCTTCCGCATGCTTTCAAGCCGTCGGAGAATTTTCTTGAAAATCCGGGCAGTTCTGGAGAAAAAGTGCCGATAAAAGAAGAAATTTCCTTCGAGCAGGTTCTGGAATTTGTCTCTGCAGATATTGAGGTAAACCGGCAAAAGTTGGTTTCAGAGATTAATTTCATGCAGGACCGGCTTTCCTACCTTGTGGACATTAGAGTTGTGGCACTTATTGTAGCAAAAAAATTCGGATGCGATATTTCGGTAATTTATGACAGAGTTTCGAGGTCAGTACTTAGTATATCTTACTAATGGATTTCCACAACTACTTATAAAAAGAACAGATATCTGCAACTACTTATAAAGAAGAATAGATATCTGCAACTGCTTATAAAGAAGAGAAGTCGCAGTTCTTTCAAGAAGTTCTATTTTATTCAAACATATCGAAGAAGGGTTACCTGAGAGAACAACTTCTTATAACTTTTTAATAAAATTAAATTATACTTTTTTATAAATTTTTGTGGATCGTTTCCATAAGCGGAGGAGCCGATAATTTCGGTGTAACTACTTCTATGTATGCACCCGTTTTAGCATTATCCAGCTCTTTCATGACCTTATCAAGTTCCTCACAGGTAGTAACCTTTTTTGTAATCCACTCATTGCGACCTAATACTTCTGGCAATTTATAATATTGCCACTCTGCAAGGTCATTGTAGCAGTAATCTAATTTTTTAGATAGCATTTTTTCGATCAGGTAGCCTTGATTATTCAGCACGAAGATAATAGGCTTTAGACCATAGCGGTAAAATTGGCTTATTTCCTGAGCAGTCATCTGATGTGATCCTTCGCCAGTTATAAGAATTACTCGCCGGTCAGGTGCAGCCAGTGCAGTGCCAAAGGAAGCGGGAGTAGCCCAGCCAATTGCTCCCCAGAGTATCTGGTTTTGGAACTTAACTCCTTTCGGCAAAAATAAAGGCAGTAACCCGTAAAAGGATGAGGTTGAGTCAGCCACGATTATGTCATCGGGCTTAAAAAACTCGGCGTATTTAGAGTATAAATAGTCAGCTGTTATTGGGTCCTCAGCATTTACCCGTGGAATTGCGGGACGTCTGGCCAAAGGTCCTCTGATATCGGTACGCTTGTTAAGCCTTCTGGTAAGTTCCTCCAGTACATCAAGCATTTTCACATTGATGTAATCAGTACGCCCTATATGAACACTGGAAGGCATGATATTGATAATTCGGGATTTATCCAGCTTTGCTGTGAACATTCCCATGTTAACATCAGAAGGGATAGTACCTATGGCAAGTATACAGTCGCAGGACTCCACAAACTCCCGGATTTCAGGATTGATAAGTTGTCCCATATATAATCCCAGGTAGGAGGGATTAGTCTCGTCAAGCACGGATTTATCCAGCGCCATAGTAACATAAGGCAATCCCGATACATTAATAACAGCCATAGCCAGATCCTTGATGCCAAAACGGTCAACAAGAAAACCCGGCATAATACAGGCTTGCTTTGAATTAGATAGTTTACCTTCAATAATCGAGACTACTTCTTCAAGAGTTGCAGGATCGCTTTTTACAGGTTTTCTTGCAGGCGCATTAAATGATGAGATTTTTGCGTTCACATAGTCGTGAGGTATTGCAATATAAACAGGACGGCGGTTCTCCAGGCCTGTTTCGATAACGCGCTCTACTTCTTGAACGCAGTTTTCCGGAGTAAGCATTGTACTCGCACATACTACTGGCGCAGCCATCTCCATAAATACGCTGGATTCTCCGTCGCCAAGCGAGTGATGTACTATATCGTGTCTCTTCTGTGCCTGCATTTTAGGCATTCCGACAATGTGGAATATGAGATCGTACTCCGCGTAAGAGCCTGCTATACCGCATAGCGTGGAAAGTTCACCTACGCCAAAAGTAGTAGATAGTGCTGACATACCTTTAATACGAGCATACCCATCAGCGGCATAAGCAGCATTCAGTTCATTGCAGCAGCCTATCCAGTGGAGCTCTTTATCGTCACATATGGCGTTGTTGATAGGAAATGCAAAGTCTCCTGGCACGCCGAAAACATCCCTTATTCCCAGTTGCTTTAATCTGTCCAGAAGGTATTGAATAACTGTTGGCATAATAGCATCACCCGCTCCCATTCGCTTATTTCATATTTCGTACCGTGCGCAGTAATTATTAATGCCACCTATAAAGAAGTTTAAGTTCGTTTGCAGCCTGTTCATAGATCGGATACTAATTCTATGCGAGATTTCCCTCTTCCTCAACACTGATCATTCCCCATGTAGTATAATTCATCTAATATTATAAAAATAGGATTTCTTTCTCTTTCTAATAATCCTATCTATATCGATTAACTCCGAAAACAAGTTTTATAATTGATAAGTAAAACGAAGATTGAGGTTATTAGTAAACAGAGATAGAAAAATATTAGAGACAAAATAAGATTATTGTTTGGAATCCTTGCAAATGGAACTAATGATACACATAATCTTTATGTACTAGAAATGTTATTCACATCATACCAATTCCAACTAATCGCTTGTTCTTTAAATTTGCTGCTTTTGGATTCAGATTCCAAAGGGGCAGTTATAGTGATGTTCGAACGCGATAGGGAATTTTTTTTCCGCGTAAGTGAGATTTATACGAATCTTGCGGAGGAACATACATTGGGTAAAAAATCACTAGTAAAACTGACAAGAAAAACAAATCCAAGAATCGTTTCCCTGATTCTTACCCTGAAAGATAGGGCAAGTACAAACACTGCCCCCATCTGGAAGGATATTGCGAAACGCCTTGAGATGCCGTCCAGAAACTATGCGGCTGTGAATTTGAGTAAGATTAACAGGCACACGGTAGAGGACGATGTTCTGCTTATTCCGGGAAAAGTTCTGGGCGCAGGTCTCCTTGACCACTCTGTAACTGTTGCGGCTCTAACCTTCAGTGACTCTGCAGTTGAAAAGATCACTGAAGCCGGTGGCAAGTGCCTGAGTCTCGAAGAGATAATGGAAGCAAATCCAAAAGGGTCCGGTATCCGGATTTTCCGCTGAGGTGTCGAAGATGACGGTTATCGATGCAAATGGGTTAATTCTAGGACGTCTTGCAAGTACAGTTGCAAAACAGTTGCTTTCAGGAGACGAAGAGATATATATTGTAAACGCTGAAAAAGCAGTAATTTCTGGCTCAAGGGCGACCACCCTCAAAGAATACCGGGAAACCCGGGAAAGAGGTGCTACCGAATTCGGACCTTACTTCCCGAAACGTCCGGAACGCATCCTTAAGAGGACTATCCGTGGCATGTTGCCCTATAAGAGAGCAAGAGGCAGGGACGCAATGTCCAGGCTCAAAGTCTATGTAGGCGTTCCCTCTGAACTCAAGGGCGCTGAAACAATCACAATTGCAGATGCCGATATGAGGCTTCTAAGCTCCAGTAAATATATTGAGCTTGGTGAAGTGAGCCAGAAAATGGGTTCAAAATTCTAAAGGGTGAGTCCTCATGGTCAAAGTAGTTAATTCATCTGGAAAGCACAAGACTGCAACTGCACGTGCAACAGTCACAAAAGGAACCGGAAAGGTCAGGATCAACAAAGTTCCGCTCGAGCTATATAAACCAGAGCTTATAATGATGAAGATCTCAGAACCTCTGCTGATCGCAGGAGATGAAGTGGTCTCCGGGCTTGATATTAATGTAGATGTCCGGGGTGGCGGAATTATCGGACAGGCTAATGCGGTAAGGACCGCAGTTGCCAGAGGTATTGTGGAATGGACAAATGACACAATTATCAGAGATAACTTCGCAAGCTATGACCGCAATTTACTTGTAAGCGATTCCAGGCAGAAAGAATCAAAGAACTTCGGTGGTCCCGGAGCAAGGGCTAAATACCAGAAATCTTACAGGTAAGACTATGATCCCAGTCCGATGTTTCTCATGTGGAAAAGTAATCTCAAACTATTGGGATGAGTACAAAAGACGTGTCAATGATGGCGAAAACGCTGCTGCAGTGCTGGATGATCTTGGGATCACCCGTTACTGCTGTCGCAGAATGTTGTTAAGTCATGTTGAACTCGTTGATGTGCTTTCGCCATACCAGTAAGGGACCGTAGGGTAGCTTGGTCCATCCTTCGGCGTTCGGGACGCCGGAACCTGAGTTCGAATCTCAGCGGTCCCATTTCCCTATTTCCAGGGTGCTGGTTTTAAGGCACGTAATGTAAAATATTAAAATTATCATGATTCTCAATTATCGGAATTCATCGGAGCGTTTTTAAATTTCAGGGTGATCAGTTGGTCAAGGAAAAATATACCCGGTTCGAGCGTGCACGGATCATAGGTGCAAGAGCATTGCAAATTGCAATGGGAGCCCCTGTCCTTGTTGAAGATGACGGGCGGCTGGACCCTCTTAATCTTGCTATTGAAGAGTTGAAGGCCGGAGTTATTCCTATAACGGTCAAACGTAAAACCAGTTAAAAACGCAGTGGGATACATCAGATATTGAATGTGTTTTATTGTTGATTCTATATTATGAGGTGACTTTATGGAGGAAATTGAGCAGACAGGGCAGGAAGAAAACAACGAACAGCCTTTGCCTGAAGAAGATGTCATGGCTGAAGCACAACCTGCACCTGAAAAGGAAGCCGCAGCAAAAGCCGGATCTGTACCTGTAGAAACAGAGGACGAAGAACCCTCTGCTAAAGAAGGTTCTACATCTCTTGTTTCTATTGACGAATACCTGGCAGCAGGTGTTCACATAGGTACCCAGCAAAAGACTCAGGATATGATGCGTTTCGTATACAGGGTCAGAACTGACGGATTATATGTACTTGACATCCAGTCAACGGACGAAAGAATAAGAGTTGCAGCAAAATTGCTGTCTCACTATGATCCTTCAAGAATCCTTGTGGTTTCTTCAAGGCAGTACGGTCAGCACCCTGCAAGGATGTTCTCCAGATCATTGGGCACAAGAGCAATGCTTGGAAGGTTTATCCCAGGCTTACTTACAAACCCACAGATCCATGGTTTCTTTGAGCCTGATGTTGTGATCGTAACCGACCCTGCAGGCGATGCGCAGGTACTGAAGGAAGCGTCAAGCATCGGAGTGCCTGTTATAGCGCTCTGCGATACTAACAATCTGATTTCAAATGTGGATCTTGTAATTCCCACAAACAACAAAGGTAGAAAAGCTCTTTCCCTTGTCTATTGGCTGCTTGCAAGGGAAGTCTCCCGGCTTAACGGTACTCCTTTCAATTACGAGTTAACTGACTTCGAAACACCTCTCTGATTCCGAAAGGCGACCCTGCAGACTGCAAGGATTTATAAAAATAGCCCGTATCTTATATGGGTGATCATAAATGAGACAGCCAGCAGTTGCAGGGCAGTTCTACCCCCTGCGTCCTGAAAATCTGGAGAAAGAACTTAAGCAATGTTTTGAAGGTCTGGAGATCCGGGAAAGGGATATCCTGGGAGCAGTTTGCCCGCATGCAGGATATGTCTATTCAGGGAGAGTTGCTGCACACGTTTATGCAGCTCTTTCCAAAGCCGACACATATGTCCTTTTTGGTCCCAATCATACGGGATATGGTTCTCCGGTATCAGTATCCATAGATACTTGGAAAACTCCTCTGGGATCTCTCGAGGTTGATCGAGAACTTGCAGAAGGACTATCCGGAAGTATTATTGATATGGATGAGCTTGGACACCGATACGAGCATTCGATCGAAGTTCAGCTTCCTTTCCTTCAATACCGCTTCGATCAGGATTTCAGGATTCTTCCTATTTGCCTGGGTATGCAGGATGAAGAGACCGCAACTGAAGTGGGATCCCTTATTGCTAACCTTGTTTCAAAAAGTGGGAAGAAAGTAACCTTTATTGCATCCAGCGATTTTACTCATTATCAGCCTGCAAACCTTGCAAGGGAAACGGATGAAGAAATTATAGAAGCTATCCTTAATCTGGATGTTTCAGGGATCTATGAAAGGTTGTATAGAAGAAATGCATCCGTATGCGGATACGGCCCTATTTCTGCGATGCTAACAGCCTCAAAGAAGCTTGGTGCAACTCGGGCTGAACTGCTTAAATACTCAAATAGCGGAGAGGTTTCCGGAGATATGGATGCAGTTGTAGGATATGCCGCAATTGTTGTGGAGTAAGAGAAATCCCGCAATTGCCAGTATCATGAAAATTCAGTTATTGATAGTCTTATAAGCTCAAAATCGTTGTATTCCGATGAAAAACTACAAGATTTTGCTCAGTTTAAGATTATGCTAAGTTTAATTGCTTCCAGGACACCAGGCAGTAGAAAAAAACTCTGCGGAAAACGAAGTATACTCGTTTTTAATTAAAAGGTACAGGGAGAGTTACGAATCCCCAAGTAAATTTTTTATGGTTTTTACCGTTATCTACTTATTATAGGTTTGTAAAACAGATTAAACATCAAAACAAAGTATTTTTAGCATTTGGAAACAAAGTGATGATGTGTTTATAAAAATTTACTATTCACTCAAATAAGTTAACATTCCATCTTCAAGAGTAAATTCATTTCTTACCTGCTTCAATCAAATTTGTAACTTTCAGAGGAGTAATATGATTTCGTGTTCTGCCCCCGGGAAAATATATCTTTTCGGAGAACATGCAGTTGTCTACGGAGAACCTGCAATAGGATGTGCAATTGAATTAAGGACCCATGTGAGGGTGGAATTATGTGACTCAATAATAATTCAGTCGGAAATTGGCCGAACAGGGATTGATTTTGATAAACATCCTTATATCTCCGCAGTCATTGAGAAAATGAGGGAAATGGTGTCAATAAACGGCGTTCATCTAAAAGTTGATTCTGAGATTCCTGTGGGCTCGGGACTTAGTTCATCTGCTGCTGTTACGATTGCAAGTATAGGTGCGCTCAATGAAATGTTTGGCTGTGGCCTCTCTCTCGAAGAAATTGCTAAAATGGGACATGAAATCGAAATTCAGGTACAAGGAGCCGCGAGTCCTACTGACACTTATGTCTCTACATTCGGAGGAATCGTGACCGTTCCCGATAGGAAGAAGCTGAAGACGCCTGATTGCGGGATAGTTATCGGGGATACAGGAGTTTTCGCTTCTACAAAAGAGCTTGTAATAAATGTGAGAAAACTCCGTGAAAGTTATCCACATCTTATAGAGCCTTTAATGGTTGTCATTGGAAGAATTTCCAAGACCGCAGAACCCTTTTTCCTTGCAGGAGATTACTCTTCAATTGGCAAACTTATGAATGTGAACCAGGGCCTTCTGGATGCACTTGGTGTAAATACTTTTGAGCTCTCTAAATTAATATACTCCTCTCGGGGAGCTGGAGCATTCGGAGCAAAGAGTACAGGAGGTGGAGGCGGGGGATGTATGGTTGCCCTTACAGCACCTGATAAATGTACACAAGTAGCTGAAGCCATTATAGATGCAGGGGGTAAAGCAATCATAACAAAGCCCACGGAACAGGGTTTAAGGTTAGAATGAGTAGTTTAAACCTGAGCTCTTTAGAGTTTTATTCCTTAATTTCGTGCTATTCATAAAGGAAGCTGGAAATTTTAAAAAAGGTATTGAGTGATATTGCATGAATGTCTCAACCGAACCTGTTATCCTGAAACTTGGGGGCAGTGTCATTACTGATAAAGCTGCAGATCAAGGGGTTGTAAGAGAGGATTCCCTTCAGAGAATTGCAAAGGAAGTTTCCGAATACCGGGGAAAAATGATTATTGTACACGGTGCAGGTTCTTTTGGGCACACCTACGCTAAAAAATATCAGCTTGGCAAAGTTTTTGATCCTGAAGGAGCAATTGTAACACATGAGTCTGTCAAGAAACTTGCATCCAGAGTGGTAGACACTCTAAATGAGCATGGAGTCCGGGCTATAGCTGTACATCCGATGTGCTGTACGGTTTGCAGAAACGGGCGAATCGAGAGTATGTACCTTGACAACATAAAGCTCATGCTTGAGAATGGGCTTGTTCCGGTTTTGCACGGAGATGTTGTTATGGATCTTGAACTCAGAGCGTGCGTACTCTCAGGAGACCAGATAGTCCCTTATCTTGCAAAAGAACTCAAAATTACCCGTCTCGGGTTAGGCTCGGCGGAGGATGGAGTGCTTGATAATGACGGAAAAACCGTACCTGAAATTACCCCAAAAACTTTTGAAAATTTCAAGCATTACATAAGGGGGTCAGGAAGTACCGATGTTACCGGCGGTATGCTAGGGAAAGTTCAGGAACTTCTGGAACTCAGCAAAACGTCTTGTATCACATCGTATATATTCAATGCCGGAAAAGATGATACTATATATCGGTTCTTAAACGGGGAGCCTATGGGAACCACAATCAGTCCGGACAAAAGGGTATGAAATATGATTAACACGACCTCAAAGCGAAAGATTGAACATCTGAAATTATGTGCTGAAAGCCCGGTTGAGTCCCGAAAAGTCAGTGCTGGCTTTGAGGACGTGACCTTGATCCACAGGGCGCTTCCGGAACTCAATATGGATAAACTGAACCTGTCTATAGACCTTCTTGGGAAACGCCTGCAAGCTCCCTTTTTGATCGCTTCAATTACTGGAGGTCACCCTGACACTATTCCTGTAAATGCTTCACTTGCCGCTGCGGCTGAAGAGCTGGGACTAGGAATCGGAGTTGGAAGCCAGAGAGCTGCATTTGATGATCCTTCTCAGGAAGATTCTTTCAGAGTTGTCAGGGAAAAAGCCCCGAATACTTTTGTATACGCAAATGTGGGTGCTGCCCAGATTCGTCAGTATGGGGTTGATGGTGTTGAGAAACTTATAGATATGATCGATGCCGATGCTCTTGCCATCCACCTTAACTTCTTACAGGAAGCCATCCAGCCAGAAGGGGATAGGGATGCCACTGGCTGCCTTGATATGATAAAAGAGATCTGCTCAGTACTGAACACGCCAGTAATTGTTAAAGAAACAGGAGCCGGGATCTCAAGAGAAGATGCCCTTCTCCTTCAGAAGGCAGGTGTGTCTGCAATTGATGTCGGAGGTGCGGGAGGCACAAGTTGGGCAGGCGTCGAGGTATACCGAGCAAGGAAAAGTGGAGATTCTGCTTCCGAATACCTTGGGGAACTGCTCTGGGACTTTGGAATTCCGACAGTCGCCAGCATTATCGAGTCCAGGGTTTCTCTTCCAATTATCGCAACCGGGGGGATCAGGACAGGAATAGATATCGCAAAATCCATTGCTCTTGGAGCCAGTGCGGCAAGTGCAGCCCTGCCTTTTGTAGGTCCTGCTCTTGAAGGAAAAGAATCTGTTGTCAAAGTCCTTTCCCGCATGCTTGATGAACTCAGGATTGCGATGTTTCTCTGCGGCTGTGCAAACATACAGGACCTGCGTAACGCACCTGTAGTTGTTACTGGTCGGACTCTTGAGTACCTGGGCCAGCGTGGCTTTAACGTAAAAGACTATGCCATAGCAGGAGACTCTTTCTGAATCTGGCATAGAGGTCGGTTAACTTTACCTGTAATCTGTACTAAAATTCAATCTGTATTAAAATTTGTTTTATACCGGTAAGATATAATAGCAGATATGTTAATTAGAAGATTCATTCCATAACAATATTTATACATAACATGAAAGTAATGTTCGGAAATAAATCGTTAATATGAACAGTGGTCTTGCAATTCCGAATCCTGGAAAACTGATTCCGAATTATACGAGTAAGCATTGGATTGAACCTTAGTTCTCTAATGTTAGTACAAGTACACCATAGAGATCTGCTTCAGGTTCATAACCAGATATCAGTTACTGTAAACAGTTACGGTAAAGTCAATGAAATTTAGGATTTAATTTCGTAAAACTAATAAAAGCCGATTAAGTTAAGGAATAGTTTTCATAAAATTACGTAAAATCATTTAATATAATAGTTCATTTCACAATTATTTAAACTAAAATTACTTAGTATTAACGGATTTCATTATTGGAATAGAAGTTATTATGATAATTGTTGACTAGGAATCGCCTGTGATATTAGAGTTATCTGGTGAAGTTACCGCTTGAATAAGCCAGATATATAACGGATTAATGAGAAGCAGCAGGGATATAGAACGAAAGTAAATTATAATAAATTAGAATAAGCTGGACGTAAACCAGAATAAGCTAGAGTAAGCCGGACGTAAACCAGAATAAGTTAGAATAAGCCTGAATAAATCCAGGAATAAAATCAGGAATAAAAACCCCAGTATAACAACGCAGGTTGCTGAATAAGCTCTAAAAGAATCGGCTAGAATAGAAAACTGGATGTTTTCAAAGCATTTTAAAAGTATAAAATCTTACTTTACAGAATTGATCAGAAACCAGGTTCTTAAGAAATACTAGCCAACTAGCCAGTAAGTAAAGAGTACGTAAAGGCTTCCTGTTAATTAAAGTAATAACAGAATTCGTTAGGATCTGAACGGTAGAACCTTTGAAGAAACGCATATCTAAAGAAGAGAAGATCTAAAGGTAATTCTGAAGCAATTTTGGAGCAATCTGGAGTTTCTGGAAACTGAACAACTGGAGCAATTCTGGAATGTACTTGACAGCCGTTTGAATTTGTATACTGAAACAGAGAAATTAAAGTAGAATTCTTCTGCAAGAGATGTAGCCTGGTTCGTCTCATCGGGGGTGGAGTTCTTCCTAACAGGGCTGAGTATGGCTACTCTAAGGCTATTCTGTGCTAGGCTCTATATTATGCTGTACCATTCACATCGCAGCTATCATTTTAAGGTCATCACCTGATCCATTTTCTGAGGATTGGGGTTCACAAGGATAAAAAATAAATAAGAGGTAAAAATATGACTGAAATAGGAATTGTTGCAGTCGGCGGTTACAATGAGATGGGCCGCAACATGACTGCGGTTATTATAGGTGAAGATATAATCATTCTGGATATGGGGCTTCGGCTCGATAGAGTTCAGATCCATGAGGATGTTGAAATCGATAAAATGCATTCTCTCGAACTTATTGAGATGGGAGCGATTCCTGATGATACTATTATGAAAGAAATAAATGGAACTGTCCGGGCAATTGTCTGCACTCACGGGCACCTTGACCATATAGGTGCGATTCCGAAACTTGCCCACAGGTATAACGCCCCAATTATCGCTACACCATATACATCGGCCCTTATCAAACAGCAGATCGAGGCTGAACGCAAGTTTGAGGTTTGCAACAGGGTTATTCCGCTGAATGCAGGTGGAACTTACCAGGTTACGGAAGATATTTCCATCGAGTTCATCAATGTCCAGCATAGTATTATTGACTGTGTGCTTGCAGTAGTTCACACTCCAGTTGGAGCGGTCCTTTACGCCTGCGACTTTAAGCTGGACCGCACTCCGACAATGGGTGAAGCTCCCGATTTCGAGCGCCTCAAAGCCCTCGGGAAGGAAGGAGTTGTCGCAATGATTGTAGAAAGCACGAATGCCGGACGTTCAGGAAAAACTCCGTCTGAACAGATTGCAAAGGATATGGTCAGAGACGTGCTCCTTGGAACAGAAGAGTCCGAAGTAGGGATGATTATTACCACCTTTGCATCCCATATTCCCAGACTAAAAGCAATTATTGAAGCGGCTGGGGAAATGGGCAGGATTCCTGTGCTTTTGGGGCGCTCAATGGAACGCTACGTAGGGGCTGCGAGAGACCTTGGCTATATGGAACTGCCTTCCAATGTGGAGATGCACGGCCAGAGGAAGGATGTAGATAGGGCCTTCAAACGCATTATCCAGGAAGGAAAGAACAAGTACCTCCCAATCGTCACCGGGCACCAGGGGGAGCCAGGCTCCATACTTGTGCGCGTTGCAAACGGGGAAACTCCGTATACAATTGAGCCAGGAGACAAGGTTATTTTCTCTGCAAATGTGATCCCGAGCCCAATGACTCAGGCTAACCGCTATGCCCTTGAGACCAAGCTCAAAATGCGGGGTGCCAGGATTTATGACAATGTGCACGTATCAGGGCACGCATACAGGGAAGATCATTGGGAACTCCTGCGTATGGTAAATCCTGAGCACGTAATCCCTGCCCATGGAGATATGGAGATGCACGGACACTACATCGAGATGGCGGAAGATGCCGGGTATGTACTTGGAGACACAGTACACCTCCTCAGAAACGGTGAAGTGTTATATATAGAAGAATAACCGTATAGGAAATCTATCCTTACCTCGTGATATTTATGACGTTAGTTGATGAGATCAAAAAAAGAAGTGTCCATGTTGACGCCGCAATTGATGAACTGCTTCCGGTAGCTCATCCAGAGGAATTATATAAAGCCTCTCGCTACCTGGTAGATGCAGGAGGAAAGCGTCTCCGTCCTGCCGTTCTCATTCTGGTAGCCGAAGCAACGGGCTCTGACCTTAAATCGGTTTTACCTGCAGCTGTGGCCGTGGAGCTTGTACATAATTTCACTCTGATCCATGATGACATAATGGACAAGGATGATGTCCGCAGAGGGAGACCTGCAGTCCATATGATATGGGGTGAAGCCGGAGCAATTCTTGCAGGTGATACACTTTATTCCAAAGCCTTTTCGATTCTGTCAAAAGTCCAAAACGAGCCTTCAAGGATTTTGAAATGTATGGATATCCTTTCAAAAACCTGTACCGAAATTTGTGAAGGCCAGTGGCTTGACATGGATTTTGAAAAGAGGGAAAAGGTTAGTAAAGCTGAATATATTGAGATGGTGGAAAAGAAGACATCAGTCCTTTATGCAGCTGCAGCCAAGATCGGGGCTCTTCTTGGAGGTGCTTCTGATGAGACTGCTGAAGCCTTATCCGAGTATGGACGCCTTATAGGGATTGGGTTCCAGATGTATGACGACGTTCTGGATATGGTCACTCCTCAGGAAGTGCTCGGTAAGGTAAGAGGCAGTGACCTTATGGAAGGAAAACACACCCTTATCATAATCGATGCTTTTGAAAAAGGCGTGAAACTTGACATTTTCGGAAAAGGGGAAGCTACTCAGGAAGAAACCGATGAAGCTGTCCGGACTTTAACCGAATGCGGATCAATTGATTATGTAAAGAACCTTGCAATTTCATATATCAACGAAGGTAAAGCAAAACTGGACGCCCTGCAGGACTGTCCTGAGAAAGAACTTCTCCTTCAGATTGCCGATTATATGATCTCAAGGAAATACTGAAATCATCAAGATAGGAAGTTCAGGGAAGTTTGCGGCTAATTGAGGCCGCAATAACCTATATTTTCATAATTTTTTGTTGCCGAGCTCATTCCAGAGCTAGTTTTACGTTTAAAATCATAAAGTTTCAGAATTATCTTTTATAGTCCGAAAATTGATTGACTATTCGGAATGCAGGATTTTAAGAAGCAATTTAGACATATGATGACTTAATGTTACTGTTTTTCAGTTCCAGTACTAAGTCTTGCTGAGAATGGATTCCATTCTAGTAATGTGAGTTTTACTTAAAAATACTCCATGATAGACTTGAAATCTTTTACGTCAAACAATTTTTTGTTTGAGTTTAATTTTTGATATGATTTATTTAATATAATTTATGATCTTACTATGTGATGGAGTTGAGGAATAGAGCTGGGGTATCATCAAAAAGAAAAGAACCGCCTGGAGGTTGCTGACTCTTCTTCGAATCAATGTGCTTGGGGGAGCATAAATTCAGAGAAACTGTGTTGGGGAATACAGTAGATACAGCACCTCCGGGCTTCTTCTTGCATTATATGCTCAAAAGATTCTTGATCAAATTCGAGAACAGCCTTTTTACCAAAAATTTTTACTTGGATCTTTATGTAACTTTTTACAACCTTGATAATTAATCTTTATGACATGGGAATTTTTATTCAATTTATCTACCTCCGGATCATAAATTATTTATACAATAAAGAGGAAATAGGAATCCGTATTCCTCTAAAGAAATAGGGATAAAACTTAGAACAAAGGAGAACCAGTAGATGAATAAAATGACAGAGAAGAAGCTTTCAAAGCAAATTTCACAAGGATCTTTGTTTGGGAATGGGATGCTTTTAACCTCTGAGGAAATTTACACAAGATGTTGGGGCCATTCATGCAATATTAATCTAAACTTAAAAACAAATTGGAAAAGGGCCACATGCTAAAAATTTACTAACTAACAATCTTTAGACAATCTCCAGAAAATTATCTGCATATTAATAAAAGCCAACTTGAAGATCGAGAAACCACAAAATGGTGTATAAAATGGAATACGAACTTGAAGACGTAGAAAGGGATTATATCAGTTTTAGAAAAGAAATGGGAGAAGAATAAACGCAGAAAGAGTAAACTAACCTCTCAATAGTCGACCAACATGTTAGATAACCTCCAAGATCTCAAACAACTTTAAAGACCTCAGATAAACCTCCAAAAATCTCAAACAACTAAAACCAACATATCAAACAACCTAAAACCAACATATCAAACAACTTTAAACCAATATATCAAACAACCTCCAAAGATCTCTAAATATTTAAACAAATGCTTAAGCTCGTTACAAAACTTAATTGATTGTTCAAAACTCAAGGCTCAGGGAACAAGTTCTGAGTTTTGTAATGAGCTCAAAATTGAAATAAAATTAAAGGAGTTTTATTCATGAAACATCTAAAAATATGTCCAAAATGTCACGCTAACTTAAAACTGCGCTCAGACGGCGAGATCCAGTACTGTAGTGTTTGCAAGTACTGGACAAAAGTAGGTACTGCAAGGCTCGATTCAATAATGATTTTTGGATGAGGAGTCTGCATGAAGCTCGATGTAAAATGACAGCATTAACCCTTGAAAACGGGGCAAATCATTATATTTTTACGGAAATATTTTTATGGATAGGATTGCCAGACCAAATTTTTTTCAGACCTATCAGAGTTTCAGCCTGTTCAAATTTCAAACTGCTAAACGCAGTTATAGTTTCTAAAAAATAGTTTCAAAAAAGGCTTCCAAAAAAAGGTTCCAAAAAAGTAATATGAGCAGGATAAATCCTGCTTCATTTTAAATAAGTCTTTAACTTCAAGGACTTTACTTTCTTGACTCAATTGTGCTCTGTGCAGCTACGAGCCTTGCAATCGGAACTCTGTAAGGAGAACAGCTTACATAATTAAGGCCAATTGCATGGGCGAAGTGAATGGATTTTGGCTCTCCGCCATGTTCTCCGCAGATACCCATTTTAAGTTCGGGTTTGACAGAGCGACCTTTTGATATACCGATTTTCATGATCTCGCCAACGCCTTCCTGGTCCAGGACTGCAAACGGATCGTGCTCAAGAATTCCTGCTTTCTGGTAGATAGGCACGAACTTGGACACGTCATCGCGGCTGAACCCGAAGGTTGTCTGAGTCAGGTCATTTGTCCCAAAGGAGAAGAAATCGGCTTCCTGGGCAATCTGGTCTGCGACAATTGCGGCTCTGGGCAGTTCGATCATTGTTCCTACTTTGTAATCGATCTTTACGCCTTTCTCAGCCATTACTGTCTCTGCCATCTTGCAGACTTCTTCCCTTGTAATGGAAAGCTCTTTTACAAGGCCCACGAGTGGAATCATGATTTCAGGAACGATCTGCATACCCTCGTTTGCAAGTTCACAGGCTGCTTCCATGATTGCGCGTACCTGCATATCATAGATTTCCGGATAGGTTATTCCGAGCCTGCATCCCCTGTGGCCGAGCATAGGGTTGAGTTCCTTGAGGGAAACAACTCTCTTGATGATATTCTTTACCTCATCGATCTTTCCGCAGTCTCCTGAGGCTTCGAGCTCCCTGAGCTTTGCATCGAGCTCTTCTTTGTCAGGAAGGAACTCGTGGAGAGGAGGATCAAGCAGTCTGATAGTAACAGGCAGGCCTTCCATGCTGCGGAAGATTCCAAGGAAGTCTTCTTTCTGCATAGGAAGTAATTTTTTGAGGGCTTTCTTCCTGGACTTTTCGTCTTCGGCCATGATCATTTCCCTTACTGCAGGGATCCTGTCTTCTCCGAAGAACATATGCTCAGTTCTGCAAAGTCCTATGCCTTCAGCCCCAAGTTCACGGGCAAGGCCTGCGTCTGCAGGGTTATCTGCGTTTGTTCTCACTCCGAGAGTCCTGATATCGTCGGCCCAGAGAAGAATCTTCTTCAGATCATCACTAATTTCGGCATCAATCAGCTCTACTTTCCCGATAATTACGCTGCCTGTGCTTCCGTCAATGGTAACATATTGATGTTCTTTGATAGTGTGACCGTTTACCATGAAGAGGCGGCTCTTGATGTCGATTGAGATCTCTCCGCAACCTACAACACAGGGCTTACCCATGCCTCTTCCAACGACTGCGGCATGAGAGGTCATTCCACCGCGCACTGTAAGGACACCCTGGGCAGCTGCCATTCCTCCGATATCTTCAGGGGAAGTTTCGGTTCGGACGAGAATTGTCTTTTCTCCTTTTTCAGCCATTTCCTCGGCTGCTTCGGCAGTAAATACAACCTTTCCTACAGCAGCTCCGGGTGATGCCGGAAGTCCTTTTGCGATTACTTCCAGTCTTGCATTGGGATCAATTCTCGGGTGCAGGAGAAGGTCTATATGTTCGGCTTTAACCCTTGTAACTGCAGTTTCCTTATCAATCAGCCCTTCTGCTACCATGTCAGTTGCTAATTTTACGGCTGAAGCAGCTGTACGCTTCCCAGTTCTGGTCTGCAGCATGTAGAGTTTTCCTTCTTGGATAGTAAACTCTATATCCTGCATGTCTTTGAAATGGGCTTCGAGCTTCTGACATATGTCAACAAGCTGGTTGTAGGCTTCAGGGATCTTGTTTCCAAGAGTATCAATAAAATCTGGAGTTCGGATGCCTGCAACAACATCTTCGCCCTGTGCATTAATAAGGTACTCTCCAAAGAATTTTCTTTCCCCTGTAGACGGATTTCTTGTAAAAGCAACTCCTGTGCCTGAGGTATTTCCTCTGTTCCCGTAAACCATGGTCTGTACATTGACAGCTGTGCCCCAACTGTCATCGATTTCGTTAAGCTTTCTGTAAGTGATGGCCCTTGGGTTGTTCCAGGACTCAAAAACAGCATCAATTGCCATCTGAAGCTGGACTTTCGGATCCTGGGGGAAATCAAATCCTTTTTCGAGTTTAATTACTCCCTTGAACCTTTCAGCCAGATTTTTCAGTGCTTTTGCATCGAGATCGGTGTCAGATTCGACTTTAAGTTCTTTTTTCTTGTCCTCAATAAGGGACTCGAACTTGTCGAAGTCAATTCCCAGAACCACATCTCCAAACATAGAGATAAATCTGCGGTAACAATCGTAAGCGAACCTTTCGTCGTTGACTTTATTTGCGAGTCCGAGAACAGATTTGTCCGTGAGTCCAAGGTTAAGGACAGTATCCATCATCCCCGGCATGGACACCCTGGCACCGGACCTTACAGAAACAAGCAGCGGATCTTCTGTGTCTCCCAGTTTTTTGTTGTTTAAAGTCTCGAGCTTATCGATCGCTTCTTCAACCTGTTTGAGTACTTCTTCAGAATACTTCTTGTTCTTCAGATAAAGTACACAAACTTCGGTTGTAATCGTAAAACCTGGCGGTACGGGAATTCCAAGGTTTGCCATTTCAGCAAGGCCTGCGCCCTTACCTCCAAGTAAGTCTCTCATACTACCTTTGCCATCAGTTACATCCTTTCCAAAAAAATATACGAACTTGGACAATGAGTCTCCTCCTTAGAATGAGATCATTAATCGGAGTTAGTGACTGTAATGACCATAATTATGGTCTGATTGCTGCCAACAATGTCCATTTAATATATAAGGTTGTGGTTTCCCTCTTCTAGTTCTTATACTCTACTATATTAAATTAGTCAGGACTAACATATAATATAGTTCTTGCGATATCTTTATATAAAATGAACGTAGACTACATATGCTTTTCAGTCTATAATATATAATCTTATTTATGGCTGACAGAAAAACATGCTCAAAGCCAGGAGATTTTTGCCCTGAGCTGGAAAAAAATACCCTGAGCTAGAGAGAATAGCTATTAACTATTCGTGGCTGATATGAAACGACTCGGTAAAGTGCTGCACAGAACAGGTGTTAAAAACCTGATTATTAGAGGGGATGAGGTAAAACCCGAGAATGTCTCAGATGGTTTTCCTAAATTGAATTCGGTCGTTGTAGATAAGGCCCTGAATCGGATTGGCACGATTGTAAGTGTTTTCGGACCTGTAGGCCATCCATATTTTTTAGTGAAGGGCTTTAAACGAACTTCGGATTCAGAATTTCGAGCTCTTATTAATGAAAGAGTCTATATTCGGTGAAAGCTCTGACATGAATGCGCATTTGAATTCTATATTATGGTTAAACATTAACTAGGTTATATATTTTTTGCTAGTTACAGCCGTGATTTTTCTTATCCTGCCTTTTAGATATCTACTGTAATTTCAGTGGTGCAGTCAAAAATACCGTAAATATAAACATATGATTGTTTTAGTTTGTAAGGTGATATGATATGGTAGAAGTCGAAAGAGTTCGCTATTCGGACACTCTTGAAAGAGAAAAAATACGTGCCATGATCAAAGCTCGCAAAGAGAAGCAAAAGGAGCAAAGTTTTGAGAACGAAAAGGCCGTGTGTCCAGAATGCGGCAGCAGAAACCTCGTCCACGACTATGAGCGAGCCGAGCTCGTGTGTGGGGACTGCGGACTTGTCATTGACGCCGATTTTGTGGATGAAGGCCCTGAATGGCGAGCTTTCGATCATGATCAACGTATGAAGCGTTCCCGTGTGGGTGCGCCTATGACATACACAATCCACGACAAAGGGCTTTCCACAATGATTGACTGGAGGAATCGCGACTCCTATGGGAAGTCAATCTCTTCAAAAAATCGTGCTCAACTCTATCGTTTAAGAAAATGGCAGCGTAGAATTCGTGTAAGTAACGCAACTGAAAGAAACCTTGCATTTGCACTATCTGAACTGGACAGAATGGCTTCTGCTCTCGGTCTTCCGAGAACTGTGAGGGAAACGGCAGCTGTTGTTTACAGAAAAGCTGTGGACAAGAACCTTATTCGTGGAAGAAGCATTGAAGGTGTTGCCGCAGCAGCTCTTTATGCTGCTTGTCGTCAGTGCAGCGTTCCCAGAACTCTTGATGAAATTGAAGAAGTGTCAAGGGTCAGCAGGAAAGAAATCGGAAGAACTTACCGCTTTATTTCCAGAGAACTTGCACTAAAGCTCATGCCCACATCTCCGATCGACTACGTTCCAAGGTTCTGTTCAGGCCTTAACCTTAAAGGAGAAGTCCAGTCCAAGAGTGTTGAGATTCTGAGGCAGGCTTCCGAAAAGGAGCTCACAAGCGGGAGAGGTCCTACAGGAGTTGCTGCTGCTGCAATTTATATTGCGTCCATTCTCTGTGGTGAGCGGAGAACTCAGCGGGAAGTTGCGGATGTAGCCGGGGTTACGGAAGTCACTATCCGAAACAGGTATAAAGAGCTTGCAGAAGAACTGGATATTGAGATTATTCTCTAAATCAAACCTTTTTTCAAAAGGCTTGAAAAAACCCGAGTTGCAGCATGATTAATTTGCGCAATGCAAATTTTAAAAAGTTAATCGAAAGAGATACTGAAATTGTTTCTAAATTTCCTGTTTTTTTGCCAGTAGGTTTTCTCTGTAAAATAGAGATTCCCTATTTTTTACTGGTTTGTTTATTCAAGACATTTATCTGGATCTTCCTGCTTGCGGAGGTTTATTTTCAAAAGAGAATTTTAGACACTTTAAGTTCTTGATCCATAATGCTAACAATTGAAGTTTTGGAAGCTCTTCTTTTAGGTTTCTCTGTAGGTCTTACAGGCGCACTCGTTCCTGGCCCGATGCTTTTTGCAACTATAGAGATTTCGTTAAAGAAAGGCTGGCTTGCAGGCCCACAGGTGGTACTCGGGCATATGCTCGTGGAAGCTGTGCTCTATGTGTTGATTCTTTTAGGGGCTGCTTCGCTTGTCGATAGTGACATGATTTCTTTAATTTTCCTTCTAGGAGGGCTTTCACTTCTGGTATTTGGGCTTCTTACTTTAAAGGAAGCAAGATCTACATCTTCATATGTGAAAACCTCTAAGGAATCTCCAGGCTTGAAGCTTTTTTCTAATCCTGGCTTGATTGGTCTTGTTACTTCGGTTTCTAACCCATACTTCTGGATCTGGTGGCTGACTGCTGGTGGTGCACTTGTACTTAAGGAGTATGAATTAGGAGTTATAATTGCAATAGCTTATATGATCGGACACTGGACTGCAGACCTGGGATGGTTTACTGTCGTATCCGGATCATTCTGCCATGGTAAAACCTTGCTTTCCCAAAAAATGCATAGATGTATTCTTTATACCTGTGGGGTATTCCTGGTAATTTTTGGGTTGTACTTCATGCTTAACTACAATAACTCGATTCACTTATCCTGAGCTTCAGCTTTCCTGAAAGCTAAGATACCCTGAAACTTCGGTTATTCTGAAAGTTAAGTTCGACTATCCCGAAAGTTCACCTGTACTCAGGTTAGTTGTCCCAAATTATTTTTCCTCAGATTAATCAGTTATTCTGGGATTTTTGGTTACTATCTGCGACCACTTACTCAGAAATCTTGTAAAAATTCAATATAGATGGTCTTCTTCAGCTTAGTAATTATCAGCAAACTCGTAATTGCCTGTAAACGATTTTTAGGTATAAATTCGCTGATGGTGTAATTTCTTTTTACTCACTCTTTTCTGCAGGTGTTCTTTGTTTATAGAGCCGTGAAAACATGTATACTCCTCCGCTGAAAGTCGACAGAAACAAAACTACAAGAGTCCTCATGTTCTTGATAGTTTTCCAGCTCCATCTGTTAGCTACGAATAAGGAGCTAAGAGCCAGAGTTATAAGCCCAAAGATGCCGTGAATATACATCATTGCAGGAGCTGCCCTAGCAATTATGAGCCTTAATCCGGAGTACATCATATACAGTAAAGATAAGGCTCCCAGGGTGTATCCTAAAGTGTTTATCTTCCCGTGTCTCTGGATTCCTTCTTTTTTTGAACCGCTTAGCTTCAGCGCAGTAAATCCAAACATATAGGTTAGTAGGGTCGAAACCTGCAGTCCAAGCGAGATTTTCCTGATCTGGTTAATGCTTACTCCCATTACCAATCTTAGCACCCCTAAAGTCAAGTTGAGTTTTTCACCTTATTTTCAAATAAATCTCAGGATTAAAGATCCCTTTGGAAACAAAGTTTCTGAGGCATTTTCCTTTTCCGAAAATTTACTCATACCTTTTCAGGCTTGTTTAAAACGTAAAATCGGACAAATAACCGGATAAGTAACCGAAGAAGACAGAGTTTGAGGTAGTTTATTAATAGAAGGATAGCCTTAGGCTTCCGAAAGGCGATTTTCCATGAAACGGCAGTGCATAAAAGTTCCTAAAAAGAAAGGAGAAACTGTTCGAAGAATACTCCTTGAGCTTGAAATTCTGGATAATTCCGTAAAAATAGGTTCAGATGAAGCATTTCTTTACCTTCCCCTGAGCAGAGAACCTGTTCCTGATGAGCTTGAAAATTTTCCCGAAGAAATTGAGTTTATCGAGTTCGATTTCAAGCTCCAGGAAAAGAAACCTGTTCCGGAAAACCTGCTTGGTTTCAGCCCTGCTTATGAAGTTATAGGGGACATCGCCCTGCTGGAAGATCCTGAGCTTGATAAGCAGAAAGCCTCAAGAATTGCCAATGCCCTACTTCAGACTCAGCCGAATATAAAAACTGTGCTCAAGCCTCTTACTCCTGTTACCGGAGAATTCCGGGTTAGAGAATTTGAGGTTATTGCAGGCGAGATGAGAACCGAAACCATTCATAGGGAATACGGCTGCCGCTACAAAGTCGACCTTGCACGGGCTTATTTTACTCCCCGCCTTTCAACCGAGCGCTCAAGAATCCTTTCCTGGATTAAGGAAGGTGATACTGTTGTCGATATGTTTGCAGGCGTCGGACCTTACAGTATTCTGATCGCAAAGAGCAAAAAGCCTTCAAAAGTCCTGGCAATCGATAAAAATCCGGATGCTGTGCGTTATCTTAGAGAAAATATAATTCTCAATTCTGTAAAAAACATTGAAGCAGTCGAGGGTGATGCCAGGGAAGAAGCAAAAAAGTTTGCAGGCAGTGCCGATCATGTGATTATGAATTTGCCTCATAGCGCCTTTGAATTCCTGGATTCTGCAGTTCTCCTGACAAAACCCGGTGGAATAATCCATTATTATGGAATAACTCCTGAAGACGACCTCTTCGAAAGCTCTATAGAACTCATAAGGAAAGCTGCGGAAAAAGCAGGAAGAAAAATCGAGGTTCTGGATAAAAGGGTAGTCCGTTCGTATGCTCCTCATCAGTATAATATCTGTATAGAGGCCAGGATTGTTTAAAGGGATCAAGGAATCGTTAAACGGAAAATGGGACTATTAACTGTATAATATAATTATTTTGTCTGTACTCTAATTATTTTATCTATATACTAATTATTTAATAGCTAAGATGAATATTTAATGTATAAACAGATCCTTAAACGTACTACACAATTATTTAATGAAAAGAAGGTATTATAAAGGCAACTTGACTATTTAAAGAATGTCAGGTTTATTCAGTCGTTGTAAAAGCAAATAGCTCCCCCCGAGCGAAATAATTAAATTCTTGATCTATGTATTAAGTCTGCTTATTCTTCTGTGCATTTGCCGTCGTGGCTTAGCGGTATAGCGGCTGATTCGTAATCAGCAGGTCGAGGGTTCAAGTCCCCCCGGCGGCTCTTTTTTATTTTTCATGATCAAAGCTTTTTTTCAGTAATTGACAGAAAGTGTAGGTCTTTAAGTTTTCGATTTTTAGACAAAAACTTAAAAAAGCAAATTTTAAATATTGTTGAAATCCACTTTTTATTAATTTTTATAAATAACCGATAAATATTCTGGGAACAGGTATAAGCGGCTATTACATGGCTTTTAGTAAAGATATAGCTAAAAGGTTCTACTCCTATCTTTTAGTTAAAAATGGACATGGAACACTTGCGACCATCTACGGATGAAAAGATGTTTCTCGGTCAGAAGAGTTTCTTCAAAACACGATAGAGTATTTTTCAAATTTTCTTGGTGAAAAAACTGTCTTCCGGCAAAAAATTCGCTGGTTATGGACACTTTGAAATGAGAAAAAACTATTATGACGAAAACGGAGCCATGCTCATCGGAGAAGCAGGAGTTTTTTAGGACTATCTTTGAGGGTTTGGAATGAGATACGCTTTTGAGACTGCAGATCTAGCTACAATTTGAATCCGATTCTAGATTTAATTTAAGACTTGAATGTTTGCATTTTCTACAGTAATTGATGGCGTAAAATAATGTTCTTAGTTTGGGAGTAGAACGTATATTTTTCCTACAAGTGACATATAGCAATTTTTTTATATGTGAAGATTCTTAGATTAAAAGGGGGTATATAATGACTATAAAAAGACTAATTTCTAATATTTTTTTGAATTCTCAAACGTTATCATCATTTTCTGCATTTAACGGCTTCAATCAACCAAAAACCCAAAAAATGATACAAAGTCACATAAAGAGTGATTGTATTTATCACAAGTACTGGTATGAGCCTGTGAACAACGATAACAGTAGACCTAAACATATTCAAATTGACAGGTGCACTTTTGGACTTCTTGCTACAGGAGGATGTAACACTGAATGTAAGTCATATATCCCCTATAACAGATGGAACACTTGTAATGAAGGGAACAAAAACTGATAGCCAGTACAAGAATATTTAGAGTCTTTAAATTACAAATAAAGCCCCTAGGAATGAAATAAGAACTTTTAGTCGGTGTTTTAAGTCTTCTTATTTTCCCTGTAATTTTGCCGTCGTAGTTTAGCGGTATAGAGGTTGACTCGTAATTAGCAGGTTGAGGATTAGAGTTCCCCTTTCGATTCTTTTTTCTTTTTGTTTGATGCTCTTTTTGAAGAAGAACATGAAAATAAAATTAGTTTAGGGATAAGCTCTATCAGTATATTCCTAAGTCGTATCAAGTTAAAGCAGGTAAATGCCATATGAAAAAACTGAAAATGAAAAATGAGTTTCAGATTAAAACAAAATAAGTAAAAAAGGAAAAAGCGCCTGTTTGAGGTGCCTAACCTTATTTTTAAAGTCTTACATCCTTGATACAGATAAGCTGATTGGTCTGGACATCGATGATTTTGATATGAACAATATTACCAGCCTTAGGTTCGACTCCTGTAAAAATGTTTGCTCCAGTTGTATCTATTAATTTGAGAGTCTTTACAGAACCCACATCTAAGGCGCCAAGACCTGGATAAGAGCTAGCTGCAGGATCATTGTTAGCAACTTTTATTGTGTAAGACTGACCGTTTTCGAGGGACGCAGTAACTTTTGTTTTTTCAGCGTCTTCGAAATGAATTATGTCTCCTCCTAGGTGTTCGATTTTTACAGATGCTATTGCTGCATTAGTACCACTACCAGAAATTCCAGCTGCTCTAATCTCAAGATTCGCCTGTGGTGCAGACTTGGCAGGTCCCATACCAAACACTGAAGAACCGATTGCAGCGGCGAGGATGACAGTTATTGCAACCATCAAAATGACACCGATAACCGGGGAAACTGCTTTGTCATCTTTTCTAAATAATTTCTTGAAATCCATATGTTTCTCCCTCCTGGTTAAACGTATTCGGACAGTAACAGACTGACAGACTGCCAGATACCTTTAACACCTGATAATAAAATTAACAATACTTTTTTATTTTGACTGTTGTACTCAACTTCTTATATATATTTAAACTTTTGCTGGGCGTAACAAAGAATAAACTATGTTATCATAGTAAAATATTTCAGCAAGATATCTATAAGCAACTCCACCTTAATAAATTTTCTCAGACAGTCAAGTTAATATTCCATTAAATACACTTTAGAAAATTGGTAACTAAATTTTTAGGAAGTGGTTTTTATCGTGGAGGGCAAAAAGCGCTGTGTACTTTACCAGGACTGCCAGGGAGTTTCAGAAGTATATGGGCAATTGCTCATGATGAGTATAGTAGTTCTGGCTTTTTCTACGATAGGGCTGGCCGTATTTTCCGATGGGGGAGTTGTAAAACCGGAACATACTCCGAATACCGATCTGCAAGAGAATTTCAATAGAAGTACCAATACCTTACAGATCATCCATCGCGGAGGGGAAGCCATTGATGAGTCTGCTATCAAAATAATTGTTAATGTCAATGGGGAGAAAAGGGGGGAATTTGATAGTAATAGTGACAACTTTACTGTTAAAAACCCCAATGGAACTGCTTCCAGTGACGATGTTTTCACTCTTGGTGATTGTATAGAAATCAATACCGAGAGCATGGAACTCAAGGCAGGAGAAGACATAGATATATTCTTTATCGATAAGCCATCCGATCAGGTAATCCAGAGGGCAGTACTCCAGAGAGGTTCCTGGAAAGTTCCTGAGTGGATAACTCCACACCCTTATGGGAGTGTTTACAGTAACTCCACAGAGAACGGGGGATGGCAGCCTACCGAGATGGTTGATGCCATCAATGATGGTATTTATACAAAAGATTCAGTTCCAAAAGACCAACTTGTATATCAGGAGTTCCAATTTGGGATAGATACGGATGAAATGGAGATTTCAGATCCTTTAAGTCAGGTTCAGTTAAAAATAATTTATGAATCTCATGATTGTAGCCCGAATGAGTTTCCACTTTCTCTGTACAACGGTTCTGACTGGGTGAGAATAAATTATACTATGAAAGAAAATTATGATTTTTCACAATGCGAGGCTGACGGTGAGACTGTCTTTGATATAAATTTAGCACCGTATTATGTCAATACTACTGAGAAACTCGAAAAATTGGTAGTCAGATTTTCAGCCACTGGAAACACAGCCACTGGAAACGTATCCACTGGAAACGTATCCACTGATAAATATTATTGCGTTGACTTCATAGGAATTAATGTGGACTTTTAATGTAAAAGTCCAGGGGAATAATGCATGGGGGCTGAAAAAATGCAAAAAGATAATTCGGACAAAATCGGATTCGAAAAAAAGTTTTTTTCCCATTCGGAATTTGCAACATCAACTGTTATTGGGGCAGTACTGTTGCTGGGAATCATATCTTCGGCATTAACTATCGTATATGTAGGCTGTATTCCTGAGTGGAAAAACGATGCTGAATACTCTCATATGGGGGATGTATGTGAAGATATGGCAGAAGTTAAGTCAAAAATAGATATGATGTCAATCATCCTGGCTTCAAATCCAGATTCTTCCTATTCTAACTCTTTGAACCCTAGCTCTTCAGCTCCTCAGTTAATCATGAGTGTGCCTTTCAATATGGGTGGTGGAGACCTCCCACTTGTAGGTCCTATAAAATCGAGCGGAACTCTTGCTGTAAATAAAGATAATTGTAAAATAGGCATAGTAGCAACAGTGGTAACACCTAACGGTTCTACCAGTCGTTCTCAGTTAATCAACTGTGGCACTATTACTTACAATTCTCAGAATAATTACTATGTGGATCAGGCTTTCAGTTACGAAAACGGAGCTATAATTCTTAACCAGAATCAAGTTCCTGGACAGGAAGACCAGTCAGTTATGATGCTCTATCCTTCAATTCGTATTTCCAAGGCACTAGATGACAATTCTGCAGCAACTAAATACAATTTCACTATAAACAATATTAGAACATTCCAACCTTATGTTCCCCCAAAAGTTATTTCCTCAAATAGAGGATGCTCTCTTCGCCTTATAGGAATTAATTATAGAGACTATAGATCTTTGTATGAAATCAACGAAACAGTTGGAGAAAATTTAACGAGATTGGAACTAACGGTTTGGACGGAACATCCTGCAGCTTGGGAACAGTATTTTAAGAAAATAACTAAGGATGCAAACATAGATTCCTTAGATTATGACCTTGAATGTCCTCCTGAAGTCCCATTCGTACGTTTGACGTTTCCCCAAACAAACACGAAGGGTTTGAAAGGATTATACGTTAGTGAAACTGTGATCAAGGCTGAACCTGGAATTGGCTTGAATTGAAAAGAAAGCAAGGAAAATATTTAAAAAATATCAAAATTCAAACTTAAGGTTTCGAAAATGCTCCCGAATGCCTCCACTAAAAGAAAAGGGACAGAAGAGGGAAAAGTAGGGCTATTTTTCCGTTTTTCAAAATCTGAGTCAGCTGCTGCAACAGCTGTTATAGCAATACTATTATTGGGACTAATATTCACAATAGTTACTGTAGTCAGGCTTGAATACGTTCCAGAGTGGAAAAACGATGCTGAGCAGGACTACATGTATGATATATTGAACGATATGTGGGTAGTAAAAACTAATATTGATGTACTCTCCAGACTCATGGAATTAAACAATACTGCAAGTAATAACATTTCGGTAACTGCTCCTATAGATCTTGGGGGAGGAGAAATCCCTTTTTTAGAACCTTTAAAATCGAATGGAAAACTTGAGGTGAATACTGAAAGATATGCAATGACAGTAGTAATGCGCAATCCTTCTCAAAAAATAACACCTGACAACATTACTTTTGAGTGTGGAGGAATCACCTGCTACTCTGAAAACAAGCAGTATCCTGACCAGGTCATCAGGTATGAAAACGGAGCTTTGATTCTTGCAAATGGTAAAAGTTCCGTAATGAGACAACCGCCTTCAATAACTATCGAAAATAAGACTAACGAAAATAACTACACAGTCACGATTCAGACAGTTCAACTTTCAGGGAAGCGCGATTTTACATCCTCAAATACTATCGTTCCTCTTCAACTAACAGGATATAAAACAGAGCCTGTACTTGATAGTAATGACTACAAAAACACAAGTACATCTATCAACGCATTTAACCTGACAATTGCCACGAGGTACCCTGATGCGTGGATTGAATACTTTAACGAAACGGCACAAGATAAAGGATTTAAATATGAAAAAGATTATACTGTTCAACACTTGAAGGGCTCTGGCCATGTGCGCTTCTCTTTCCTACCCAATAGCACCAAAAACCTCGAAAGGCTCTATATAAGTAAAACGACAATAGGTGCAGAACTTGGAGAAGGAAATAATTTCAATTCTAATTTGATGAAGCTAAATCAACGGTACTGTTTTGACACATTTACTGGAATGCATAATAGTATAGCGTTATCTCCGTCTCCTAATTCTTCAATTCTTAAAGATTATGACCCTTCAAAGTCTCCATTTCCATTAGGAAACTCCCCAGGTGTAGATTTAACTCCTTATAGCCCTCAAAATGAGTTCTCACAGCATCTAAATAATAATAGTAATGTTGAATTAACATTCAGATTTAACAATTACAGTAGTTTTGATTTCAGTCCATCCCAGGCAACAGTTGTGATAATTTATAAGTATCATGCAGATGACCTTAATTATAGTGGGCCAAAAATGGAAATGTTGCTTTCAGGAAAAAGTACTCCTTCAATAAATCATCTACCTGCGGGTAACTGGAGTCTTTACAGTAGTACACTTTCAGTATCATCAGCTTCGCCTTCAGACCTCGTACTTAACTTGAAAGTTAGTACTGACAATAACGAACAGGGTACATTCTATATCGATTACCTTGCAGTCTCTCTTAGCTAACGGAAAAGAAAAAAGCATATGGATACATATGTTTTCCATATACTCAAAAAGCGAGAAAACCGATTCATATGCCCGAAAAATATACCACTCCTTATCCTGCAAAAAGAATATACTCAGACGGCAGATCTGAAGATATTAAAGTGCTGCTTGCAAAGGAATGCCCTGTTAAACTTTTTCTCAATGGAAAACTCTTTACGACACTTTTTGCCTCCCCGCTCGAACTTAAAGAGCTTGCTGTCGGCCATCTGATTACAGAAGGCATTGTCAGTTTCAGGGAAATCGAAAATATTGAGGTAGAAGGCAGTACTGTTCATGTCTGGACTCGAAAGGAGAGCCAGGAGATCTATGCAGAAACCTTCGGAGAAGTCGGAGAAGCCGGAGAAGCCGAAGAAGTTGGAGAAGTTGAAGAAGTCGGAAAAGCCGGAAAAAAAGAAAAGGCCAGCAGAGATATTTTTGTAGATTCTGACTCTATATTTGAATCGCAAGTCGTTTTTGCAGGTACAGAATACCTTGAATCTGACACATACAAACTTACCAGAGGAACCCATCTGGCAGCCCTGATAGACCGAAGCGGAAAACTTGCGGTGCAAATAGTTGACGTCGGACGGCATAATGCCGTAGACAAAGCCGTAGGGGCTGCCTTTCTCAAAGGTCTTGACCTCTCACAACATTACATGCTCTCGACAGGTCGGCAGCCTGCCTATATGGTCATAAAAGCCGCTCGAGCAGGGATCCCTCTTATAGCCACCAAATCCATGCCCTTCGACTCAGGTGTTGAAGCCGCAAAAAAAGCAAACGTATGCCTAATAGGCCAGCTTAGAAAAGAATCCATGCTCATCTTCGCCAGCGAATGGCGGGTAAAATTTTAATTCGTTTCAAGTTTGCTTCGCTGAAAGGGGGTTTTCGCTCAAGCATTTTTTAAAAAGGCTTGGCATTAAGCTTCTTCAAAAGCCATGCCATGTTCTGGCCCAGAGTCTGCATTGTTTGAATGCCCTCTTCATCTTTTTCAACGTCCCCTTCGGCAAGCCCTATTCCCACATTCCAGTAGCTTGATCCCGGGATTATCATCTGTGAAATTGTGAAGAAATGGTTGATTGAGTCAAAAACGTGAATTGAGCCTGCTCTTCTCACTGCAACAACTGCAGCTCCGGCTTTATGCTTGAACATTTCGCTGTTGGCTTTAGCAACAAAACCTGCCCTGTCAATTAAAGCTTTAAGTTCGGGAGTTAAGTCTGCAAAATAAGTAGGCGAAGCTAGAATTATGCCGTCGGCTTCAATCATTTTTTCTATGCATTCGTTGACTATATCCTTGTCATTTATACATTTCTTATCCATTTTTTCGTAGCATTTCCCGCAAGCTGTGCAGCCGTGAATTTTTTTTCCTCCCACCTGCATAACTTCGGTTTCTATTCCTTCCTTTTCAAGTTCTGCAAGGACATACTTTATAAGGGAAGCCGTATTTCCTTCCTTTCTCGGACTTCCGTTAAACGCAACAACTTTCATTTCTTTATTCCTCCACTGGACTGTTTCTACTCTCTATGCTCTACTCTCTATTCTCTACTCTCTACTCTCTACTCTCTATTCTCTACTCTCTATTCTCTACTCTCTACTCTCTATTCTCTACTCTCTACTCTCTATTCTCTACTCTCTATTCTCTACTCTCTATTCTCTACTCTCTATTCTCTACTTTCTATTCTCTACTCTTATTCTCTGTTTCCTCTTCCTTTTTTCGAATTGATCTCCTTTCAGGCTTTTCTCTATTTTTCAGGCAGAACTAGCATAGTTGCTTTCAATCCAGTAATATATTCCTCAATGGAATATAACCAGGGCGTTATTTCTATTTAAACATATTAATTATTTATACTCAGATTTATAGGTAATTAACTCTTAAGCATGCCTAACATTTAAATTTTTTTAATCTTTATATCTCGAAACCCGAATATTTTACATGAAAAATATGTTTTTTAGTGGATATCCGCTAGAGTTAACCCCCTTATTAGAAATACATATTTCGTCATCAGAGATACATGGTTGATAATCTCTCTGAAAAAGTTGATAAATTCTCTGAAAAGAATGTTTATATTTACCTTAGTCCATAAACAATATAACAAACTTTCAACTGAAAGGGGGGATCAGATGAAAGAATCAAAAATTTTTCTATTTATGGCTTTTGTTACAATGTTAATATTATTTAGCATAATTCCAGAAGTCTCCTTCGCTACCAAAGATTGCTCTGAACGCGGAAAAGGCAACCAAAATAAGTATATAAGCGAAGGTGTCCGCAATCTATCTAATAATAACACAGGTGACGCTGGTGATTCTGCGATAGATAAGGAAAGGCTTCAGATCAATTCCAGTGTAAAAGATAGGAACAGAACCTCAGACTACAAGCAAGAAAAAAAACCAAATAATTGAGGAGGCAGAAAATGGTCAAATTTGCTCACCTGCTCGTACTGTCAGCTTTAATTGTCTGGCTTGCAGTATCCGTTTGTGTCGGGGATAGTACATCTGAAGTAAAAGAATCAAAGGCAGACCCAGACGTTGATGAGATGAAAAATGGCGAACCGGATGAAGATCTCGAAGCGGGACTTACGGAGGTTGAAATTCAGGAGTTTGATTCTGAGATGAAGGATCTTGAGCACTTGCTTGAGAATGCAAGTCCTGAAGAAGAGATAGTAATTGAAGAGCTGTGGAATGAAAATGAAAAGTGAAAACTCTACATAAAATAGTAAACATTATACTTTATTGACTCATATTATGAATTTACTATTTGTAGCAAAATCACTTTCAAGACACATCTCATATTTTACCCTCAAAAGGGTTCTTGTCTGGAACAGAAGAATATTGTTATTGATCTTTATTTTTCTCTGCCATATCTACTTTCTTCTTTTTAATTTACTTACTACTGCATTAATTCGGTATTGATTTCCCAAAATTGTTCGAGAATAGGTTAAAAATTAAACAGATGAAACACACCTGAAATATTACAGTGTTTTTCTATAGACATTAACCTCAGTTTCTTTTTCAAGATATTCCGAAAGCAATGGAAATATTTCTTTAAAATAACTGGAATTTAAATGCTGATCAAGGCTTTTTTCATCTTTCCATTCTTCTAAAAATGTCAGGTTTCCTGAGTTTTCAAGTTCCTGGTACAGCCCATAATCGATGCAGCCTTCATCCTTTAATGATGCTTCAACAAGTTTTCTGCATAATCCTAAAAATTCCTGAGTCTTCTCAGGTTTGACATAACTTTTTGCAACCACACGTATTGTCAAAAAATCACCAGCGTTTAGTAAAAATTATTCTCCTGAATTTTCGACTCAGTTCCAAAATCTAGTGATGAAAGTAAGTGTAACATCACTACATAAAGTTATAATTCTCTAATTATGTAATGATGTTACGGCAAAAACAATGGTAATTATAAATCTTACTCTTAATAACTTATCGGAACTCCCTGCTCTCTCATACCTTTTTGATAGTTATAGCAATGATTACGAATATACCACAAGAGGAATTTTTCGTAGAAAAATTCCTCCAGCCTGCCCTATTTGCAGTGCTCCTATGGTTCATAACGGCTATAATCTATACATCAAAAAAGGTCTTGGAAAAATCAGCATTGGTCGATACAAATGCCAAAATTGTGGTAGTACAGACGAAGAAGATCATAGTTTTTGGGAAGGTCTGAAAACTTTACTTTTTGATTCATTTAATAATTTTTTCCAGGTGCTCAGATACCATAAAGTTTCTTATGATGGAATTTCTGATATAATGAGCTTCATATTTCCAAGATCAAGAAGCACTATTTTTAGAACATTCAACAAAGAAATGGAACAGGAAAATGTTCCAATTTTAGAAAATGTACATATGGTGCACTATGACGAACAGCATCCAAAAGAGGGACGTTGTCAGAAATACCGTTTAACATTACTGGATGCAAAAACTCAAAGAACAATAGCAGATGAACTTTTTGAGGATAAAAGTTCAGAAACCATCAAAACGTTTCTACGAAAAAATCTAGATACATCAGAACCTGTGTTTATTGTTACGGATTTTGATAAGAGATACCCAGATATTTTAAAGGAAGTTTTTGGGGATAAGTTAGTGCATCAATACTGTTTGATGCACTTAAACAAGCTTATAGTTAGCGATTTTCCGAAGAAAACAACAATTGAACAGGAACTATTAAAATACAGGTTATTGAATATATTTTACAATCGTGAAAATGAGATTAAATTCCTGGAAAAAATTCTATCTGAAGAACTTAACGTAATTATGAATGAAGAAAAGCATCAAGAATGGAGTATAAAGGCAAAAAAGGAATTTAACCGATTTAGATATAAATTGAAGCTAGAAA
>NZ_LMVP01000100.1 GCF_002287235.1 Methanosarcina spelaei | reverse complement strand
TTTTTTAACGGTTTTCAAATCTACTTTTTCAAACACAATAGAAGGGAAATCTGCAGTCCATTTTTCTGCTGCTTTTAATGCATCTTCTTCACAGAAAAAGTCCTCTCCTACCAGTTTTTTAAGCGACTTTTCTGCTTTTTCAAGTTCATTTTGAAGCTTCTTTCTGAGAGTTATCTCTTTCTTTTCTTTCATTTTATGAGAAAGCAACAAAACCCACTTTTGCTTGACTCCCCCATAATCAACAAAGGTTTGATAAAATGAGTATCTTTCATCGCTTTTCAGTGGCTTCAGGTTTAGATTTGCAGTTAGCAGTTCCTTTGCCTCATTAATTGTTGCAGGAACACGACTGATCCAGAATGACTTTCCTATATTATTGATATTATTGTCAGTGTAAAAGGAACTATCAGCGACATAGTACACTTTGCTTTCAGGACTTAAAGCTGATTTGAGAGACTTTATTGCTTCCAGAATTGTGCTTTTGTCGGAAGCATTCCCTGAATGAGTGTTCATAAAAAGGGGTATTCCATGCTGATTTACAATCAAACTTAGCACAAATTGTTTGAGATCCCATCTTCCGTTTTTGGGAATTCCAAAAGTGATATCAATAGACTCCGTTTCTTCGTCTTGATAATCACCATAAACGCTGACACTTGTAGTGTCAGCGTGTAAACAATGGACAGGAATAGGTAGACGATTCATAATGTGAAGAACAATTTCCGTAAACAGTTTTGTAGGACCATACTTTACGATTCTGTCAAGAGTTTCTCCGATAGCATATTGATTCAGATCTTCTCGTGTTACACCTTCTCCAAAAAGTCTTTCTATAGAAATATTCCTGAAAAAGTCAGGAAAAAGGTATAGACGTTGACCTATGAAACCAAGACCATTGAGTACCATGGCAAGGATGCAGACTGAGTGAGGAATCTTGTGATCCCTTTCCTTTGGGAGTTTCTCATCGATCAGTTTGTCAACTTCAAGTTCTCGGAAAACTCCAGCAATGAGACCAAGGTGACCTAAAAATCTTGTACGTTTTATTGAGGATTCGACTAGTCGACTGTTGTTTTTGTCTGCCATGGAAAATCAAGAAAAAAGATGTGAGAATAATTATATTAACTTATATGTTTACCTGCCGAATCTAGGATGAAAAGTCCTTTATAAGGGTAAAAAGCTGTTTGGGCCTACTCAACTTAAAAAAGAAACTCTCGTGTTCGTCTAAAGTTTTTCTTTACTGAAATAAACAGCGTAGATCTTTCCTTCATCAGTGAGACACCAGATTTTTACTGCAGATTTCCCACCAGCGGGCTCTCCTCGTTTTATTGAACCTTTCCTGCTTGAAAGAAGGCCGGATGTTTCCAGGGATTTGAGAATTGGGGTAGTAGTCTGAGGGGTTACTCCAAAGTGATTTGCTATGTTTTTGCTTATGAAGGGCTTCAATTTTTCATCGTCGCATTGATCAACAGGTTTTTTCAGTTTCTTTTCTTCCTGAATGCCAAAATCAAGAAGTATTTTTTCACTAGAAATAACCAAAACCAAAACCTAAAATAACCCCCAAAGTCATTACTTAACACGGTGAAACTCATGACCACTGAACTCGAAACTCCGGAATGTTGTCCTCGATTTGACCCCGCCCCCTGGGACGGAAAATTGTTTGAATGGAACAATAAAAGGTTCATCAAGGACTCGGTTACTACACAGTTTTACATGCCTCTGAATTTTGGAGAGGTAATAATGCGGATGAACGAGAAAGTCGCCAGGGCAGGAGCAGAAATGCCGGACTGGCTCTGTTTGTCGGACCACACCTCAGAAAGCAACATGGACCTTTACCTGGCTGTTGATAAAGAAGTCGACGGCGCTGAAAACGTAACACTGAGCGGGAAATTTTTGAGCAAAGTCTATGAGGGAGACTTCGAAAAAACAGGAGAATGGTGCCAGGACTTTGAAGCCTACGCAAAAAGCCAGGACCTGGAAGTCAAGAAATGGTACATGTGGTATACTACCTGTCCTGCATGTGCTGAGAAGTATGGGAAAAACTACGTTGTGATCATAGCTGAAATTTAAAATAAAAATAGAGTTATAATATCGGAGATCTGGGCTTCTGTCCCGGGTTTGCAACTCTTTTAATTATGTAAAGTGAGTGAAAAAGCTCTCTGGAAGGTTATTCCTGCGAAAAGAAGGAGAATATTTGAAAAATCACTCCTTTTTTCCTTTTTCCAGTGATTTCTGTGATTTCCGTGGTTCTTAACGTCACTAATAAAAATAAGGATTGAAACTTATTGGGCTTACTCTGATGGTTCTACTTAACCGCTTTTTCTTACAAGATGAAAACCTAAGGAAATTCGATTTCAAGCAGCAAAGAATAAAAATATAATCTTTCAGGGAAATTCAATCTTGTATGAAACCAATAAAGGAAAGTGAAACTCTTTTAGAGGAAATGAAGAAATACTTGCCGATTCCAGCTCACCTCACTAGAGAATCAAGTAAAGCCCTTGATAAAGAAGGAAAACATATCGATCCGGACCAGGAAATAGAAATAGTCGATGTACTTGATTCAGGGGACATGGGCGGTATAGTTTGCGTTATTAGTAAAAGGGAAGAGCAGCAGGTACTTATTGTTTCGTTAACTCATCTGTTAATAAAGCCGGATCACCCTTTAAGCGATAAGATAGCGTCTTATCAAAAAAAGAGGATCAGAAGGTTAAAAAGGTATGGATAACTGAAAATATTTCCGGTGACCTCTAAAATCCGTCATCAGGAAGTTGCTGAGTGAAACTCTACAATCTTCTTTTTTCAGTCGCCTTTAAATCCAATAACCTATCTACTACTCCTGATCGACGTGGCACGGAGAAAACAATTTGAGAAGCCCCTGCATGGGGACAAGGAAAGCCTGCGCTTTGCAACCCCTGAGCCCATTGCCCGCTACAGGGCGCAACGTTTAAGATCTAAGGTTCTGGCTGACGTCAGCTGTGGGATAGGAGGACAAACTGTCTTTTTCGCCCAGCAGT
This sequence comes from Methanosarcina spelaei, assembly GCF_002287235.1. GTDB lineage: Archaea > Halobacteriota > Methanosarcinia > Methanosarcinales > Methanosarcinaceae > Methanosarcina > Methanosarcina spelaei. Next base: position 4,813 of record NZ_LMVP01000100.1, on the reverse strand, counting down.
GCGAGTTCGTATATGCAGTGGAAATCGACCCCAAAAAAATCGAGTATGCAAAACAGAACTGCGCAATGTACGGGCTTGAAAACGTGAAATTCATTTGCGGGGACGCCCTTGACCCGAAAGTCATAGAGCAGATCCCGGCTGTTGATGTGATATTTTCCGATCCTTTCCGGCCGGCCGAAGAAAACGAAAGGCATGTTTCAAGCCTTGAGCCGGGAATTCCGAATGTACTGGCTGCTTACGGTGAAAAAACCCGAAATTTTGCATTTGAAGCTCCGCCCCAGATGCCACCTGAAAGGATTCCTTTTGACTGCGAAAAAGAGTACATCTCGCTGGATGGACAGCTCAACCGCCTTACCCTTTACTTTGGAGGACTGAAGCAGTATGACCGTATGGCTGTGGCTCTGCCTGCAGGCGAAGGGCTGATTCCGAAATACGGACTTCCGCAGGTAAAGGAAACTGATAAAATGAAACTCTGCGCTTATGAACCTGAACCGTCCGTAGTTGCAGCCGAGTTGTTGCCTGAACTTGCAGAATCCATGATACAGATGGCAGGACCTCTGATGGGAGGTTTTGAGCTTTTCATAGTTGACAAAAAAAGGCTTTTATTGACATCGGATGCCCTGATAAAGCAGTCCATGATCAAAAATCATTATCTAGTGCTAAAAGTTTGTCCATTTGAACCAAAAGAGATCAATAAATTCCTGAAAGGCCAGAATATAGGGAGCGTTGTGCTCAGAGCAGGTGTGAAGCCCGAAGAATACTGGGAAGTGCGAAATGCGGTTGAAAAAGACCTCGAAGGAAATAAAACCGTGCACCTATTTGTAAAAGACGAAATTGCAATCCTTTGCGAAGTTATCTTTAACGATTGATTGAAAAACAATTAAAAACAATTAAAAATAATTAAAAAAATAAAAGGAAAGAAAAAGATAGGGAAGAAATTGCCGGGAATTAAAAACCCGGTATCTTCAGGCTTACCTGTACTTCCTTTTTTCAGGCTTACCTGTACTTCCTTTTTTCAGGCTTACCTGTACTTCCTTTTTTCAGGCTTACCTGTACTTCCTTTTTTCAGGCTTACCTGTACTTCCTTTTTTCAGGCTTACCTGTACTTCCTTTTTTCAGGCTTACCTGTACTTCCTTTTTTCAGGCTTATTTGCAGGCTTCTTTTACGAGTTCAAGCCCACGGGTAAGGGCATCCTGAATTCTTGAAGGGTCAGTTCCACCGCCCATAGCAAGAGCAGGTTTTCCGCCTCCGCCTCCGCTCACAAGCTTCGACATTTCACGAACAAGGCTGCCTGCATTGACTCCACAGCTTAAGGCCTTTTGCCCGGCAGAAGCTACGAGTTTAACCCCTTCGGCATCACTTGCCAGAAGAGTTACCACATCTTCATATTTCAGGAGCTCAGTAGCGGTCTTCTGGAGTTCAAGGGAATCGGCTTCGGGAATGAATTCGGCAATAACCTTAAGGCCTGCAACCTCTGAAGCTCCTCCAAGCAGCCTGTAAACCCTGGCACGAGCAATCTCTTCCTTAAGTTTCTCGTTTTCTTTCTTGAGGTCTTTCCATTCCCCAAAGAAACGCTCAACACTTGCCGGAAGCTGCTCTGGGGGCACACTCAGAGTCTTTGCGGAATCGGCCAGGAGAGAGTCTATCTTTTGCATGGCACGTACGGCTGCAACTCCTGCTGCAAACTCAACTCTCTCAACTCCATCCTGGATCCTCTCAGTCCTCAGGATTTTGATCGGGCCGACAACTCCTGTACTGACGCAGTGCGTACCTGCACAGGCCTCAACATCATCTCCGACCTTTACAACTCTGATTTTTTCTCCTGGAGGCACTCCACCCTGGTAGAGCCCAAAGCCGTATTCCTGCTCGGCTTCAGTCCTTGGCATCCACTCCGTAATAACACGCTTATTTTCCATAACCATGCGGTTTGCCAGGAGCTCTATCTGTTTCAGTTCTTCAGAGGAGATATGCTTGTAATGCGAAAGGTCAAGCCTCGAATGGTCCTCAAACTTCTGAGCACCGGCCTGCCAGATGTGTTTTCCAAGGACTTTTCTGGCTGCATCGTTTACGATATGAGTTGCTGTGTGATGCCTTGCAAGAGTCATCCTGCGCCTTTCGTCTACTTTGCCATTGACAATGTCACCCTTGCGGATATCAAGATTCCCATCAGGGTTCTCTACGGTGTGTACTATTACACCGTCATAGACCTGGACATCCACAACCCTGTATACCGCGTACCCGGTAGCGATTGTTCCCGTATCTGAAGGCTGCCCTCCGCCTTCGGCGTAGAAAAAGGTGCTATCCAGCACTATGTTGTTGTCAAAGACATCCAGTACAACAGCCTCGAATTCCAGGCGCGTAGGCTCGTCATAGAAGCTGCGCTTTGTTTTCGGCAGATGTTTAAGCCGGTCTGCAAACGGAACTACTTTTTTTTCCTTTTCTTCAGCCTTGTTATGCAGCTCACCAATAATGGAATAGAAGTTGTCAGGGAATTCTACATCCACTCCGACTTCGGATGCTACTTCTTTTGCCATCTCGGGCGGGATTCCGTGAGAGTCGTAAAGTTCAGTTAACTGGGATAAAGGAATCTTTTCCCCGGTTTTCTTGAAATGAGATGCCGATTTCTGAATGATCCTGCGGCCTCTCTCCATTGTGTTACGGAACTTCTCTTCTTCGGATTCCAGGATATCCTGTATGACCGGGAAATTCTCCCTGAACTCGGGATACTCCGGCATATTCTTTATGTGCATATCCATGATCTCGGAAAGCGGAGTATGGATATCAAGGTCACCCATCATGCGTAAAGTCCGCCTGAGGACAAGCCTTGCAAGGTACCCTGCCTTGACGTTTGAGGGAATAATCCCGTCTCCAAGCATGAAAGTCAGACAGCGTGTATGGTCAGTAATTGAATAGACTTTCTCTACGGGCTCCATTATAGACGAGAGTTTTTCCACGGTCATTCCGATACTTGAAGCAACCTTTTTCCTGAGTTCCTGAAGGTTTGCCTGTTCACTGACATCCATAAACCCTGCAAGCCGTGCGTTCTGGGCCAGGATATTTGCATATTCGGAATTGTCCAGTTCATGCTCAAGTCCTGCAAGACCCATGAGTTCGTTCACTATACCAGGGAAAAGTGCGTCATAGATTGTAGGTGAGCCCTTAGAAGCCCAGACAAAACGTTCGAGTCCGTATCCTGTATCCACGATATAGTTATCCATCTTCGAATAGGTCTCACCTTTGATGAGAATGTCACCTTTTTTGTCAGCTTTCAGATCCATGAAAACAAGGGTAGCAAGCTCAAGCCCGTGCACAAGAACCTCGACACAGGGCCCTGCATTTCCTCCGCCTGCCCAGGGTTCTTCCTTGTAACTTACAGCAAAGGGATCTAACTTAAGTGAACTAAGGAGTTCATCACAGAGTTCCAGGGTATGTTCCTTCCAGTAAATTTCATGATCTCTTTTATTGAAGGCATGATGTGCCATCATTTCAAAGGTTGTAAGATGGCGCCCGCTTCTACCCACCGAATCCAGGTCGTTCAGTCGAATGCAGGGCTGGGAAATCGTGAGAGGATTTGCAGGTGGGGGGACCTGTCCTGAGGTTACGAAAGGCTGAAAGTCTGCAATGGATGCAATTGTAAGATAAAGGTCATCCCTCCAGCGGGCAACTACAGGATAACGGTTGATCCTTGTGTGCCCTCTTTCCTCAAAGAAGGAGAGGTAATACTCACGCATCTGGGAGATATCAAATTCCTTGGAAAAAACCGGGTTTCCTATAAAGGTATAAGGATCACAGGGCGCATCTCCGCATGTCTTTCTGTCAGGGTCACGTGTCCAGAAGAATTTGCCACATGACTGGCACTGCTTCCGGACGAACCCGTTATTTTTGAAAAATTCAAGTTGATATTCATCTTCAAGCATAACAATCTCTCCGGAGGGTTGGGTTTTGCTCTGTCCTGGTCTATCTGGAAACAAAAGGGGAAATACCCCAACTCAACCGTTTTAAGAAACTTCCAGGCACTTAAAGTGCACACATATGGAGTTTTTATGGAGTTTTGAATTCTTATACAGTAATTCAGTTTATTCGTTCGTCAACTTTTATATAAATCATAGGGAGACTAGTCTGAAATAATGAAACATCTATAATATGTAAATTGTGTGTGAATAATTTGCAACTGGATGTTGCTTTTGCAGCATAAATAACTTACTAACATGGCGAAATATATAATAAGTTTATATTAAAGCAACTTCATACTTATAGACTTTAACCTATTACATAGATTATACTGAAAAACCTTGTTCCTCATTTTAAAAGGCAGGAGATTATTCTTAATTAAGTAAAAGACAGGCTTTGTATTCGAAAGCTCGTCAAAAATCGGATTAGGAAAAGGATAATTCCTGCATCTTAACTCTTACCTGATCGAGTTCTTACCTGTATAGAACCACTGTCCTTCCACGTACCTCTATCACAGTGGATCTCGTAGCTGTAGCAATTTCCTCCGCGATAGCCTTTAAATCTTTTCCTTCTTCAGCACTTTTCAATACCCTTACCTTCACAAGCCTGTTAGCTTTTATCTGCTTATTCAGTTCTTCAACTAGAGAGTCCGTTATCCCATTCTTTCCGACATTAAGAATAGGAGAAAGCTGATTTGCTTCAGCTTTCAACCTGTACAACTTTTCTTTCTCCATTGCCCTTCCTCATACTAATTTGTAAAATTAATTCTGCCAATTATGAAATATTCATATTATTATATTTTACAATTTATTATATTTTACAATTTATTATATTTTACAATTTATTATATTTTACAAATTA
>NZ_LMVP01000099.1 GCF_002287235.1 Methanosarcina spelaei | reverse complement strand
CCCTCCCCTTATCACATGATTTCGTATTCGTGAGCAAGATCCACTAAAACAAGGATTGAAACACCTATTCTTTTCCTTCTGATCCATTCAAAATAGTATTCGTGAGCAAGATCCACTAAAACAAGGATTGAAACATATCGTACAGTGTACACCCAATAACCAGTAACCAATTCGTGAGCAAGATCCACTAAAACAAGGATTGAAACAATGAACCAAGTATATGAAACCTTAACAATTCTCCAATTCGTGAGCAAGATCCACTAAAACAAGGATTGAAACTTATTCAGGGTATGACTATCCAAAACTCGATGGGAGAATTCGTGAGCAAGATCCACTAAAACAAGGATTGAAACTGATATATGTGACGATGATGACGAAAAAAAGAACAAAACAAACTTCCATTTATGATAATATTCCGACTGAAGCTAAGTAACTGTCACAAAACAGATTAGGCAAACTTTTCATAAAGTTAATTTTTAATTGGTGATAATGATCTTGAAAATCAAGGCATCCAATCGAAACTTATACATAGTTTGTTCTGTGACGACTCCTAAAACAGAAATAGACATTAAGTGGAGGGGTCCCTACGCATGGCCAAAATTCGAGACTGAATCTAATCTTCCCGCTATTCCTAAGCACCCTGGTGTCTACTTGTTGACCTCTATATATGAAAATGGCTACATAATCTATGCTGCAGGAATTACACGCCGGCCTATACCCCAACGTTTCCGAGAGCACACCAGAAAATACCTGAGCGGAGATTACACGATCTTGGACATGGATGCCATGAAGCACGGAGTACGAAAAGAGATATGGCATGGATGGAGCTGGACGCCAGATAAACGCAAAGAGTACGAACACAGGAAAAGCGAGCTTTTGGAAGCTGCCAGAAAACAACTAGCAGCGTTTAGCATTTTCGTAGCAGACGTAGGTATTGAGCCTCGAATTCTTGAGCGAATCGAAGCGACAATTATGTATACTCTATACGAAAATGCCCATCCCTTCTGTGATATTCCAGACAGAGGAATGCAACTATCTCCACGATGGAAAATGATGGAAAGCCCAATTACGGCGTTTATACATTCCTCTGTTGAACTATACGGGCTTCCGAAACAACTTGAAATATAAAAAGTAATTTTTCGCGCTTACTATACGGATAAAATCTCTTCCTACTGTCTTCAATTTAAGATATTAATCAAGTTTGTAGGGTTTACACCACATCCCATAATAGCTGCCATCAGGCAGGAAGATCATTAAGAGCGATTAGGGGGAACGTGCCTAAACTCCTAACATGAAATACGCTAATTCTTAATAGTAGATACTTTAAAGATATTTACTCCAGAACTCTACCAAAACACCAGAGTAAAATAATAAAATTACTCCAGAGTTTTATTCGTGAACAAGATCCAATAAAACAAATATTGAAATTTACACAATTTGAAAAAGATTAATGTTTGAGTCGCCAGCTCCTGTATCAAATTCCATTTGAATTTAAAATTTGTAGTATGGAAAAATTGTTTTAGGACTCTGTACACATATAATGCCATGAAAAGAGGAAATGAAAAGAGGACAAACAATGTGGGGCCTTTAATCCACAAAAGTATCCAAAGCCTAAGGTACCAGAAGATGTGAAGTTGGAAGTACAAACAAAAGCGAAGGAGCTTATTGAATCGTTTTTAAAACCTGAATATATCAAACCTCCACCGGAAGAGATGCGTTATAACTATGTAGTGGACATTTATACGAAGTGGTACCGCAGCTACTTTTACTTCTGTGCGAAATACGCATGTCCGGACCCGCAGGCTATATCTCCATTTTTTGAAAAAAAGTTTACACGCATGGAATATGCTGGAGATAGGCTTTTCAACCTTTCATACATGAGACATACGGGAACGTGGTTTGAAATTTTTAGAGACTTATCTATAGACGAATGTTTAGAGACAATCAAGGATTTGCCCCACTTTCAGCCATAAAAGAAATTCGTTTACTCGCCAGCTGTATTATCGGACTTTGTTGGGAATTATCGGAATATATCGAAAAGTTAACATATATTACAGGAAATTATTGGACATTAGAGGACGTTCATTCAGGTGGATAACTTATGAAAGATGATTTTAAAAATATATATCAGTTTAAGATTTCAATGAAAGGCATAACTCCTCAGATCTGGAGACGAATCCAGGTACCGGAAAATTATATTTTTCTGGATCTTCATAACGCTATCCAGGCTGCAATGAATTGGGAAGATTACCATTTGCACGAATTCGAAATACAAAACCCAAAGACCGGGATACTTGATAGGATAGGGACAGAAGGTGACGATTACGAAGATTTCAGTGACGAGCCTCTTGTGCCAGAAAAAAAGACAAAAATCTCCAAATATTTTACGCTGGAAAATAAGGAAGCTCTGTACAGGTACGATTTCGGAGACAACTGGCAGGTAAAAATCCGGCTTGAGAAAATCCTTCCAAGAAAAGAGGAAATGAAATATCCGGTATGCACCGCAGGAAAAAGAGCAGCAGTCCCCGAGGACATCGGAGGAATATGGGGCTATGAAGAGATGCTCGATATCCTGAAAGACCCCCAAAATGAGGAATATGAAGACACAGTGGAATGGTTGGGTGAAGATTTTGACCCCGAATACTTCAATCCAAAAGACGTTGCTTTCTAAGCCGGAAAAAACTGGTGAATGAAACCTCGGCCTGAACACAAGAAATAATATCAATATAGTTCAAGCAAAAAATAAACTGCTTGATGTTGGTTTTTCAGTTTTGAACTTACGCAGTTGGACTGAAAAATTAACAGAATTGGACCGTTAACTGTTTGAAATGTGACCTTTAATCCACAGTGTTTGTCGTATTTGATCTTGTTCCTCAAGTGAGTGAGTCCTGCAGGTTTGAGATTATCTGAGAATTTGCTGAAAATAAGGAAAAATGACCCTGAAGAACAGCACACGCCACTAAAAAGGATTGAAACTTCATTATTTTTGCGTTTGAGTTCGCAAATGCCGAAAATCCGTACTAACCACTAAAACAAGGATTGAAATTAAAAAAGACCAAAAACAGTATAGAAACTTTTTTCATATCATAGAGTAATCTGTGAAATGTGAAACCCTCTATCATTGAAGTACATGACAAGTCTGCCGATGTCTATGATAATATGAGTGTACTGACAGAATATCATGGGCATGAAGTGCTTTTTGGGCTAGCTTATGAGTATTTATCTCAGGGGAGTAGTGTCCTTGATGTCGGTATTGGTACCGGGCTCAGTTCATATTTGTTTTATAAGGCCGGTCTCAAGGTATACGGGATTGATGGCTCGAAAAAGATGCTCGATATATGCAATAAAAAAGAATTCGCTACGGAACTTAAGTTGTGCGATTTGGTAGTAGATAGATGGCCCTATGAGGACGCAAAGTTCGAAAATACAGTAGCATGTGGAGTATTCCATTTCTTTGAGAAACTGGACAGGTTTTTTGAAGAAGCAAATCGCGTGACGAAAATAGGAGGTACCTTCAGCTTTACTGTTATGGTATCGGAAGAAGGCCTTTTGAGCTATACGGATGCCGGTTCAGGTCTCTCCATATACTATCATAATGACTTTCAAATAATCGAACTGTTAAACAAATGTGGTTTTGAGATATTAAAATATGTTACATTTTTTGTGTATAAAGCACCTGATAAAATAGAAAAGTCGATGTTTAGAGGGTATCTCGCAAAAAGGGTTTGAAAAATCTTCGTAACACAAACTCTTTCATTAAAGTTAAAGTTAAAGTTAAAGTTAGAGTTAAAGTTAGCATTTACAGACAAAGTTCGCTAAGTTTTATGCAGAATACTCGTGCCTAGCCCTGCAAATTATATAACCATTTTTAAACAAAGCTCACACGCATTGAATATGCGAGAGATAGGTTTTTCAATCTTTCATGCATGAGATGCCTGCAAGATCGGTTTGAAATTTTTAGAGATTTATCGATAGATGAGTGTTTAAAGACAATCTAGAGTTTTCCCTACTTTCTATAGCGAAAGAAATTAATCTACACTTCATTGACTTTGTCCATTTCGCGAAAATTGTTGAACAGTATTGAATAGTATCTAAGATTAGCAAAAATTAATGAATATTGAGAAATTAATGGATATTAGCAGAAGTTAGCGGACGTTAACAGAAATTTAAAGGTGTTAGCGGACGTTTATTCTGGGGAATAACTCTATGAAAGACACGTTTAAAAAGATATACCAATTAAAGCTTTCAATAAAAGGTATTAGCCCTAAAATCTGGCGAAGGATCCAGGTGCCGGAAAATTATACTTTTTTGGACCTTCATAAGGCTATCCAGGCCGTAATGAACTGGGATGATTACCATTTGCATGAATTTGAAGTACAAAACCCAAAAACCGGGGAGCTTGACAAAATAGGGAAAACAGATGACGATTGTGAAACATTCTGTGAACCTCTTGTGCCGGAAAATAAAGCCAAGCTCTCCAAATACTTCACTCCGGAAAATAAATTTGCTCTGTACAGGTACGATTTCGGAGACAACTGGGAGATAAAAGTCCGGTTTGAGGAAACCCTTCCGAAAAAACAAGGAAGGAAATATCCTGTCTGCACTGCAGGAAAAAGAGCAACAGCCCCTGAGGACATTGGAGGAATACTGGGCTATGAAGAGATGCTCGAGATCCTGAAAGACCCCGAACATGAGGAATACGAACAAACAGTAGCGTGGCTGGGGAAAGATTTCGATCCGGAATATTTTAACCCAAAAGACATTTCTTTTGAGTTCAAAGACCAGCGGGTTTATACCAGGCTTTAAATGTAAAAATACATCTACAAAATTCAGATAATTTTTAGGGAGGCCTGAATTCTTTATAAGCGATATTAAGAACCTCGAAGCCTCAAGTAAATAGATTAAGACTTACGTAGTTGAACTGGAAAAATCAACAGCATTAAACCTTTAACCGTCTTAAACACGAGTTCAATTCACAGTCTTTGAAGTGATCAGATTTTGTTCCTCAAATGCGTAAGTCCCAAATGTATAATTCTAACATAGACTAATAACATAGACTAATAAACATAAATTATAGAGTAACTATTCAGTATATCCAAACATGTCTATTGATCTTGATTCTAGTGAAAGCAAGGCATCCAAGAAATAACATGCGGAAAAGAAAAAAGTAATCAGCTGCCAACAGACTAAAAAACTCAATTTGCAGAAAGTTGTCAATTGAGTTTTAATGACGATGGCTATTGATTCTGTTTTACATAGGCTGAATAGTTACATTATAGATTAATAAATGAGGCTCCTCGCTGTTTTTCTGGATTTTAATAAATTGTGGAACTGAAAAGCAATCAAACAAAAGAAAAATGTCGATTCTGAATTAATTCTCATAAAACAAAGGAACTGACATAATGTCAAAGAAAATTGGTAGGAATGATCCATGTCCATGTGGGTCAGGAAAAAAATATAAACATTGTTGTTTAGGTAGTAGCAAAGCAGTTACTGGAAATCTAACTACTGGAAGTAAAACTACTGGAAGTAAAACTACTGGAAATAAAACTACTGGAAGTAAAACTACTGGAAGTAAAACTACTGGAAGTAAAACTACTGGAAGTAAAACTACTGGAAGTAAAACTACTGGAAGTAAAACTACTGGAAGTAAAACTACTGGAAGTAAAACTACTGGAAATCTAACTGCTGGAAGTAAAACTACTGGAAATAAAACCACTCAAAATCAAACAGCTTCAAAATCTGAAAAACGAATTATTAGTCCGTTAGCTATTATGAGATTTGAACAGAGATTACAAGAAAAACCCGAACAATTAGAACAAATTGGCAAACAAATTGAACAATACTATGATCGCAAGGATATAAGCTTCAAAGATTTCATTCTAAAAAGCTGGAATCTGGATAAAGTAAAGAAGATGAGCACTTCGGAAATAATTGAAACATTAAGGTCAATAAATGTCGATTTCGAAATAGAACGTTTCAAAGAACAGGCTCAAAGTTATGTCTCTGCAATTCAGCTAGCAGAAGATCATTATTATACACAGAATTTTCAGGCAGAAGGCAAGGATGAAGATTTTATCTGGTTGGCAATGATAGAATTATGGAACCGGATAATTCCAGAAAAATACAATATGGAAATGATTGATGACTTAATTCAAGATGGCTATGACGACATTGAAAACCAGAATTACAGAGATGGAATGGAGAAGTGGGAAAAAGCGTGGAATATAATAGTAAGTATTGTTCCTCCTCATATAAAATCGGTTACTGATGCTGATAAATTCATTTCCGTTTTAACACAAAGTATTTTTAATTGGTGTCAGGATTTTGAAATGGAGTTAGCGAACGCAGCATTGGAAGATGCCTTTTTTCATTTGAAAAGGACAAAATACTGCCAGGATTTCCGCCGGATTTTCCCCTATTCTGATAAATTAATAATAAAAAATATGCTCAAAGCAGAAGCTGAATCACGTGCTGCGCTTGGGGATACGGAAACAGCAAAAAAATGATTTAAGGGATAAATTAAGTGGCTTCCAAACAATTTCTGTGGTTTTACTGACGTGGAGATACGTAGTTTGATTGTGAACTACCAACGGCTAAAGCACGTTTGCTTCTAGAATCATCCCGTTTCCTTAAGGAAATCAGTCATACAAACTCTTTCCCACGTCCCGCAGTTGTAGTTAAGAGTCGATATAATTATTAGATAACAAGACATAATTCACAGCAAAGAGCTACTCGAAAAGGTGAGCATAATGTCAGATCCTGATAAATTCGATATAGAAGCAAAACATATCTATGAAGCCCATAAGGAAGAATGGGAAAAGCTATACAGTGGAAAAATAATAGCCATAGATGTTGATGCTAATGACATTGTGTCGGTAGGTGATCACCTTAAAGATGTTAGTTTAAGAGCAAGAAAAGAGCGCCCAGGCCACCGTTTTTTTGTGCGTAGAGTAGGTAAAAATCCTTCAGTTGCCCGACTCAGGAACAGAAACTATGCATGAAAAAGCTACTTTTGATTATTATGATAATGACCCTCTTGTCGTTGTGACTCTCATTAATCCAGTTTTAAGAAAAAGACATAAAGCTTGTGCATATCTTGATACTGGCTCAGATGCAGTTGTCATACCAGAAGACATTTGGTTTAAACTCGGATTAGATAAGGACTTAATGGCAAGTGTAAGTGTTGTTGGAAACACAGTTAATACATGGTACACTTTTATAGACCTGGAATTCCTTCAGAATAAACATAAAGATATTGAAGCTTTTTATAATGGTACAGCAGGAGATATTTTGATAGGTAGAAACATCCTTGATGAATATTCTGTAACGTTCGATGGTAGGAATTCGAAGCTGTATATAGAATGAGTATGAATAGTATTTTCATGTCTTCTGCTATGGGAGAAGCATAAGAACCTTAAGGAACTGTAGAGTAAAAAATCTACCACAGATACTAAATTATAGAAAAGAAGGTATTCAAAGTGGTAAAACCCATTGAATTAGGGCTTGTTCTTGAAGGTGAAGATGCAAAGGAGTTCTTCAGGAATGAGAAGAATCCTGTGGTTTCAAAGAAGCTGGTAGGAATGTTCAAGCGTGCAAAAAAATACATGAGAAAAACAGGTTTTAAGCTTGAGTTTTACAATTCCAGACTCTGAACTTCATACAATCCCCTTAATAAAAATCATAATCTTTCTTCTTTTAGTTGTTTGAATCAGGAACTAAACGATTTTCTGAAAAACGATGCCCTGGATTGATCAAAAGAATATGATTAGCAGGACAAGTTTGTGATTTTGGAATGATGAACTGGTAGGATTTTTCACCCTTATCGCAGATACGATTAAGAGATTCAAGAATGAAACCTAGCTTCGGCAGGTTAACGCAACTAGAGGTATATATTTTCATATTCCTCTCCC
>NZ_LMVP01000098.1 GCF_002287235.1 Methanosarcina spelaei | reverse complement strand
TAGGTTAATGGTGGAGTGTCTTAGGTAAATCGATGGGGAGAATACATGAGGAAGAAATTTTTTAGCGAAGTACTGAATTTAGTTTAGATCCAAAAGGCTCTTCGCGGTTTTATGTGGGTTGAAAATAATGATACAGTTACAAAGTAACCAGACAAACAGAGAAACATCAAGCTTGAATGTGATATTCAACCACAAATGTTACTAAATTTTAAATATGTTACTTTGAGATTTAAGAATATATGTAAGTTATCCACTCGAAACAGCGAAAAGCCAACAGAGTAGTATTTTAGCTTATTAATATTTTATTTTTTTAATGTTTTAGCTTTTTAGCTTATTAGTATTTTAGATTTTTATTATTTTGGCTTTTTAGCTTATTAGTATTTTAGCTTATTAGTATTTTAGCTTATATCTGTAATCCGTTTAGTGATATATATAAAATATTACATTAAACTGACTCAGTACCAAAACCTAGTGATGAATTTAAATTTCAAAACCACTAGGTTTTGTAATTAGTCATAATCCTTGTGACATAACTTAAAAATTGAAGTCTTTAGATGTCGAATATTGATTTTGATGATAACTGGACTCTTCTTGCTAACTCAGGTCTTCAATTAAAAAATACGAAAATCACTGGATTTTGGAACAGAGTCCATTAAACTGGTAAACATTCACATATGTAAGCAAGATGATAGTCATAGATAACACTTCGAGAACTACAATTACTTGTTAAGGTAGTATAATTAAATGAAAAATAAAGCATGAAAGTTTTCCAGTTGGTAGTGTGTCAATTTTTCTGTAAAATCATAAATCTTAATAAATTAGCCGTTGGAAAATCCAATATCAAGAGAACTGAATTATGGCCAGCGTATAAAAATTTGACTCTGAATTTACAGAAAATTCGAAAACCCTGAATTCCAGTTAAAAATACATACAAATAATTGAGACATTTGAAGGAAAAAAATGGATACGAATACAATTGATTGGAATGAAGTTTGGAAAAATCAGATGTTGAAAAACGTAGGTTCAAATCCTGCCGACGATTATGCATCTCTCTGGAGTAAACGATTGAATGCAAAATTGTTTTGGGAAATAACAATGGAAAACGACAAAGGAAGAATTGAGAAGACAATGAATAGTCTTCCAATAACTTCTAAATCTCGAGTGCTCGATATAGGTTCAGGTCCTGGAGTTCTTTCAATTCTAGTTTCTAAAAAAGCAGCTCATGTCACAGCTGTAGAACCTTCAAGGGAAATGATGAGTATTTTGCAGGATAACATCAAAAAATTTGATATTACCAATATTAATTGTGTAAATAAACGTTGGGAAGATGTGGATACAGAAACAGATCTTGAAGGTCCGTACGATATAGTCTTTGCTTCATACTCTCTCGGGATGGTTGACATAAAAAATGCAATAATAAAAATGATTTCTTCTTCTTCAAGTAGTGTGCACCTTTATTGGATTGCAGGAAGCAATTTATGGGATATATATTCCCCTGAGATCTGGCCTGTTCTTCATGGCAAGGATTATCAACCTATGCCAAAAAGCAATATTTTATATAATGTTCTATATCAGATGGGTATTTATCCTAATGTAAATATGTCCGAATTAAACTATAGAAATAGATTTTCGTCTTTTGATGAAGCTGTCGAGTATTGTATTCCTATGTATAAAATTACAAATTCCTATCAAGAGCAGGTGCTTCGTGATTATCTAAAACGTATTCTAAAAAACAGGGATGGTTTTTTGACTATCGAAGCTCAAACCAATCATGTAGAAATGTGGTGGCAAAAGTAAATTGGTGTATTTTATCCTCAAGGATTTTTATTGGGAAATTTGTGTTCAGAAAATATTTTCAAAAATCAAACTCCGTAATTCATATTAGGAACTATATAAACTTACTTTCCGCGGACGCACAAAAATACTATTGATTTTTATCAAAATGGTAGTCATTAAAAAGTTGACCATTCTTTGATGAATTATTTTGGGCAAATGGGCAAATAATTTCTCATGCGTCTTCGGTTAAGTAAGGAATCGTGATAAATTGTGTCAATTTCAGTAACATTTGCCAAAAATTTTAATGCGTTATGAGCTGGAACAGGGCATCGATTTTATGTAAATAGACCAAAATTTAAGGACGGCTTCTAGTGCAAAACCGATAGCTTTCAGGCAAGAAAATTCCTTAACCGATGACCAATGAATAATTTCTACTTCTGTGTACATCTGCGGAATGTAGGATAAACATCAATTCTAAACTATTCAAATAAAACGATTTTGAAATCAAAACCTGTTGCTTAGTTTCCTACAAAAAACCCTAGATAGAGTCTATGACTTGAAATCGTCTGCGTCCATCCGTAATTATCTGCAATTAGCTGAAAATATTTAGAACCAGCTTACTTGGAAAAAGTTTGCAATAAATTCGCAATGATATTTTCCAAGAAGCTAAAAAATTATTATAAAATTATATGAGGGATACGAATAAAATGAAATTTGGGAAAATAATATTGTTTTCATTAGCGGTTACAATCCTTATTAGCTCAACAGCAATAGCAGAAGAAGTGAAAGTTATACGAACTCTTTCAACAACTGAACCTGCTGCAAATTCAGAGTTTTCTGTTACTCTTAACGTATCAGGGACGAACGTAGCTGGTATTGTTGAAAGTATTCCTGAAGGATTTTCTTACATTGGCACAAGCCATCCAGAAACGCAGACTAGCCAATCTAAACAAAAAATCTTTTTTTCGGTTATAGGGGAAACAGAAATCACATATCGAGTAAAAGCACCTTTATCTGGAGGCGGAGCATTTACAGGAACATGGTATGATCCTCTGGATAAAACCGAAGGAGTAATTGCAAATACAGATGTGATCGTTAAATCAAACTACTCCAGCAAAAGTGAAGCACAACCACAGGAACCTGAATCGAAAAGTACACCTTTTTTAAGTACTGTAGCAATGATCGCGATAATTGGTTTATCAGCTTATTGTTTAAGAGATTATTAGAGCGGAAGGAGAACACAGTAGGTGTTTAAAATGAATACAACTGTAAAAAGAAGGTTATTTGTAGGTATCTTATTGTGCTTCTTAATATCTTTGAGAATATGCGTGGCTAGTGCAGCAATTCCAGGAGATCTGGATAATGATAACATGATCTCTAGAGCAGAACTCTCAGATGCAATTATCTCATACATGAAGTTTACATATACCGGAGAAAGTGTGAAGTGTCTTGAAAAGGATATGTTGCGAGAAACCGCAAGAAAGCATTTTACAATAACTGTGACCGATCTTGCTGGAAGGAAAGTTACTGTTCCTACAAGAGTCGAAAAAGTTGTTTTAGGTCAGTCTCTTTATATTCAGGAATTTGCCGCTCTAGAAGGTGAAAATTTTACAGAAAAAATAGTTGGTTGGGGTTCAGAACTTGAAACTTATGACATAGATACCTACAATGAATATCTAAAGAAGTATCCCGAAATAAAAAACATTCCTACAGTCGGATCTCTTAATAAAAATACATTTGATACGGAAACTATTATTTCTCTTAATCCTGACCTTGTTATAATGCCATTAATGATGAAAGAGACAGCACAAAAGAGTACTGAAAATCTGGAAAATGCCGGAATTCCCGTTCTTTTTGTAGACTTCTGGAAAGACCCTTTAGAAAATACACAAAAAAGCATACTAGTAATGGGTCAAGTACTGGGCAGGGAAAAAAGAGCAGAAGATATTTCTAGATTTTACGGGGAACAGATGGATAAGGTCTATTCAGTCCTGAATAGTAAGGAAGAAAATGATACAAAACAGAAAATTTACGTTGAATATGGTTCATTTGGCCCATCCCAGTATGGAATGACTTTTAGTACCTCAAACTGGGGACCAATGATCACAAAATTAAATGGTATAAACATTGCCGAAGGTGTTGCAAGTATGGCTCCCATAGATCCGGAATACCTTCTGGCTGAAAATCCTGATATGATAATAATAGCTGGCCAGTACTGGCCAGAGAGTAAAGATTCAATGTTACTTGGATATTCAACAAATCTAACTGAATCCAGAAAACGTCTTCAAGGTTTCTGTACCCGCTCAGGATGGAACACACTTAATGCAGTAAAAAATAATAATATTCATGGGATTCATCAAGGTATTAGTTATCATATATATAATTTTGCGGGAATTCAGGCACTTGCTAAATGGATGTATCCAGAGAAATTTGCTGATTTAGATCCAGAAGCAAATTTAAGAGAATTTCATGAGAGATATCTGCCTATTGATTATAATGGCGTGTGGATCTTGGATATTGTGGAGGCGCAAGAGAAATGAAATCTGCAAACAGAGAGACATATAATGCTATAATAAAGCAAAAATATCTTTATTTCATTTATTTTGCAATTGCAGTATTCCTTGCATTTTTAACAGATATTGCAGTAGGCTCTTCATCACTTTCTATTTATGACGTCTTTTCAACAATAATTTCACCACATTTAAACGATCCTAATACAAACGTCATTGTCTGGGATTTTAGATTACCTAAAGCTCTGATGGCAATTATTGTCGGTGCATCTCTCGCTGTAGCTGGCGCGGAAGTACAAACTATTCTTGATAATCCTCTGGCGAGCCCGTACACACTCGGCATATCAGCTGCTGCTGGCTTCGGTGCTGCTCTTGCTGTAGTTTTCGGGCTAGGCACAATCCCTTTTGCCGGAAGTATCCTTGTTTCTGTTAATGCTTTTATTTTTTCATTTTTTTCATTTTCTATAATATGCCTTATCGCTAAAATAAAAAATGCCAGCAAAGAGATTATGATTCTTACCGGAGTCTCCCTATTATTTTTGTTCCAGGCATTAATATCTTTACTTGAATATTTAGCAACAGATGAGCAGCTTCAAAAAATAGTATTTTGGTTATTTGGCAGTTTCGAGAACTCCTCCTGGTCTACAGTATTAATTTGTTTTGTTATTTTTATTATCATCGTTCCATTACTTGCCATTGATTCTTGGAAACTTACAGCACTAAAACTGGGAGACGAGAAGGCCAAAAGTTTAGGAATTAATGTTGAGAAACTACGCTTAAAAGTGATTATTTGCGTAACTATCCTTACAGCATCTGCAGTATGTTTTGTTGGTACAATAGGTTTTGTAGGCCTCGTTCCACCCCATATAGCTCGAATTCTTACAGGTGAAGACCAGAGATACTTCATACCTTTGTCTGCACTTTTGGGGTCACTTTTTCTATCTTTGGCTTCGATTGGCGGAAAGATAGTTTGCCACAAAGGTGTGTTCCCTATAGGAATTGCCACTTCCATGATAGGTGTTCCTTTCTTTTTATCGTTACTTTTAATGAAAAGGAGCGAGTCTTTTTGAAATTAGAAATTGATAATTTTTCATTCGGTTACAATTCATCTCTTATTTTTAATGAAATGAATTTCAAGATTGAATCAAGGATTACAGTACTGATAGGGCCAAATGCTGCAGGCAAGTCAACTCTCTTGAAGTGTATAGCTGGAGTATTGGACCCTAAAGGAACGATAATGTTTAATGGAAAAGATGTGAAGAGTTTTGAAAAAAAAGACCTGATACGTTTAAGAAGCTACCTTCCTCAAGAGTCAAAAATAACCAGTTCTTTAACTGTGTTTGAAATTCTTCTTCTGGGAATGGCAAATTCTTTATTCTGGAAGGTAAACGAGGCTGATCTTGAAGTAGTTTCGAATGTATTGAAATACCTGGGAATTGAAGATTTAGCTCTAAGAGGTATTAATGAATTAAGTGGTGGACAAAAGCAAATGGTATTCATTGCTCAATCCTTAATTAGAGACCCAAAACTCCTTTTAATGGATGAGCCAACTAATGGCTTAGACCTGAAATATCAATTAGAGCTTTTTGAATTAATACAAAAAATAACACTAGAAAAGGGTATGACTACTATAATTGCTTTGCACGATCTTAATCTAGCAGCCAGATTTGCCGACAATATAGTCGTTATGAACAAGGGAGAAATTTATGCATCAGGTCCTCCGTCTTCGGTCTTAACGCAAAAAACTATAGAATCTGTCTATGGGATAAACGCTCGGATTAGTATTGACGACGACGGGGTTCCGTGGATAAAGCCAATTAATTCAATTAAGAATAAGTGATAAGATAATATAGCTTATTATTGATAAGATAATATAGCTTATTATTGATACTTTAGAATAAAATATAGATCATACAAGTGTTCTGTCATTTCTTCATGCGCTTCGGTAAGTGAAGAATCGTGATAAATCACATCAATTTCCTCAACAGTCATCAAATAGTTTAATAAGTCGTAAGCTGGAACAAGGTATCGATTTCACGTAAATAGGCCAAAATTTAAGAATGGCTTCTGATGCAAAATCGATAGCTTTCAGGCAAGAAAATTTCTTAACCGATGGCCAATGAGATTTGTTCATAATTAAGAGAATGCTGTTTTGCTTGTTCCTCCTGGAGTTGGAAAGTCTCACCTTGCAATCGCTCTTGAATTGAAACAGTAAAAATGAGTATTTCGGTTTACTTTACCAATACAGGAAACCTCATTGAAAGATTGAAAACAGCAAATCGAGAAGAAATGCTTGAAAAGAAACTAAGGGACTTGATGAAGTATAAAGTGATGTATCAGTAATTTATAACAAATTCATGAAAAATTGAGTAAATTTTATACAAAAGATGGGGAAAAATAATTCGGCAAAAATGGGGGAAAAATAAACTGGCCTTGACACTCGGATCAGTCAGGGAATTATTTCACAGGCTGCCCGAGCGTAAGCACAAAGTTTTTCCTTTTTACTCTCAATGAATGTGAGACTATTAAATTCGGGATATTTCTGCACCCTGGTTTCTTGCCCTGGTAAGGATGACAGTCCCACCAACGGAGCTGTCAAGCATTTTTTGGACTTCAGACTGAAGCTGCCTGCCTTCTGATTTGTTGTCTACAAAAGAATATACTACAGGACCAAAGGAACTTACCCCGGCTCCATAGCTCCGGCTGCGCATGTGAGAAGCAATATTTTTAACGAATTGAGGCCAGATAAGGCTCTCTCTTTTATTAAAACCGACAGTTTGTACATGATTTACTGCGGCCCCAAAACTTTCTATGTCTTCTTCTAGCACAGCAGGCATCATCTGCATGAGCACGACATGAGAAATTTCCCTAACTTCTTCTACAGGAAGAGGACAGAACTTTTTGAAGGTTTCCACTTCTTCCTGGTCATGCATTCCTTTGTCATTGGGAATTGCTACCACCATATCCCATTGAGGGAAATCCTCTCTGAAGAGCACTGGCCCAGGTGGTACTTTGCTGGCAGCCGATGGCATAAAACCACCTTTATCTTTGAACCGGTGTCCTCCGTCAATTATAAACCCGCCTTTCTCAAAAGCAGCTACACCTATACCAGAAGTTCCTCCTCTTTTTACTGAAAGTGCAAGTTCTCTAACGCTTTTTCCAAGTCCATACAGTTCATTAACAGCTGCTGCTGCGGCCAGGGAAGACTGAGTTCCTGATCCGAAGCCTACGTGGGCAGGGTACACTTCCTGTACATTGATCCTGATCCCCTTCCCTTCAGGAAGCAGGGACTCTGCAGCTCTTTTCATTCGATCGGCAAAACTCTGCAGACCTTCTATACTGACTCCATCGGCTTCCTCAGCCGTAATTTTTATATTGGGAGAGGAAAGGGTTAGTCCTGCTCCTCCATCGACTCTTCCGATCTCCGCATTCATATCAATAAGCGTCATATGAATTCGGCAAGGAGTGGTTATTTTGATCATTCCTGTTAAACTCCAAAATTACACTTAAAGCTTTATGACTTCCTAAGTCCTGTGCTCCTTTTATTGTAGCTGCTGATATTTAATCTTTTTAAAATTATCTTTTATCTAGCCTTAATTCTGTAGACACAATAAAATAACAAAATAAGTGAAGTATAAGGAGAGCAGGAACAGAAGGGAAAATTGGAAAAGGAAAATTAGGAGAGGAAAACTAAGAAAGGAAAATTAGGAGAGGAAAACTAAGAAAAGAAAATTAGGAGAGGAAAACTAAGAAA
>NZ_LMVP01000097.1 GCF_002287235.1 Methanosarcina spelaei | reverse complement strand
GGAAATGCTAACATTCAGGTGTTTTAAAACATCAATCGGATAAAAATGGATTATCAATTTGTTTGCAAGCCAAAATATTAAACTTACAAACCTAAAAGGTTCTTTGCAAGCAGGAGAAAATATCTTCAGGTTTAGTGAGAATACCTGAGGTTATTTGCTGGTAAACAGGAAACCTGACAACCGAACATTTTTTTCTAAAAAACTATATCCTGCACGTAGACTTCGGGCTCGAGATGTATTAATTCAGGTTTTCGAGATGTATTAATTCAGGTTTTCGAGATGTATTAATTCAGGTTTTCGAGGTATGTTAATTCAGGTTTATTAGTAACCTACATTCGGCAGCAAGCACATTCTAACACTTAAATATTCTTCATCATTAGTTTTTGTAGTTTCAGTTAAAAATCAGTATCATGAGGACTAGATATCTATTCTGATTTGTCGTTTCTCTCCTTTTGTTACAAATATATATTAATAATGTTATGGTTAACATTTAGTAATTTTTAATTTAAATTTAATTTAAATAGTTCTGAAAAAAACGATATCAATAGAAAAATTGAATGAATTTTTATGTCGACCTGCCGAAAGCAGGTAGTAAGGAGATAAACCTAACACTATCTTTACTCTTGAGCATATTCAAACTTATTTCAGGTTCATTTAATGTCGTTTTGTCACTAAGGTTAAGCCGGTTACACATATCACGACAAAGAAAAAAGATAACTTTGTTTTTTATTTAACATTTTATTCCTTATTGACATATTATATTTATTCCATCCATTATTTAGTATCTGTTATTTTATCTTTTAACTGGATTTATCATCTATTTATCAAAATTAGCCTACAATTTTTAGTTCCTTTTTACATGTTTAGTGTCTCTTTTAGTTGATGAAACACAGCTAATCTGTCAAGCCGTTATACTTACTTTATTAACCAAAATAGCAAACTTAAGGTCCTGAATATTTTTCTTTCATTTGCATACTTTTATTGTTAGAACTCTGGATACTTTACAGATATGTTTATATACGATAAAAGCTTGGGACATATTGGCAGTAAAAATAAAGAGCCATATAATCTGTTATTAAAAACTTCAATTTTGTTTTTAATAAAAGAATGTATAGATCTTATTTTTATAGCAACTTAGACTATATCCGCTATAAGCGGAGGTGAAACGAAAATGAGTTTTAATGACAGAGGGAGCTCTTTCAGGGGAAGAGACAGCAACCGGGGAAACAGAGACAACAATCGCGGAGGTTTCAGGGGTGGCAATAGCGGCCCCAGAGAAATGTACCCCGCAGTTTGCTCTGACTGTGGTGTAGAGACTCAGGTTCCATTCAAGCCAGCTGAAGGAAGACCGGTTTACTGCAGAGACTGCCTACCAAAACACAGGAAGTTCTAAATTCAGAAATCCCGACTTTTCTTACTTTAATTTTATCACTGGAAACTCTCCTATATCAGGAATTTCCATACTCCTTTTATTCTTTTAGGTACTTTTTCAGGATGTTTTCTCTTTAAGGAACCCGTTCCTATTTTCTCGGTTGTTATTTGGATTAATCTTATATAACATGGAAATTGTTATATCTATAGTAAAAATAGTGAGACATATAATCTGTTATTAAAAACTCCGTTTTTGTTTTTAAATAATAAGTTATATCCGATCATATTTTTATAGAGAATATGTATCCGCTATA
The DNA here is from genome assembly GCF_002287235.1 of Methanosarcina spelaei. Classification (GTDB taxonomy): domain Archaea; phylum Halobacteriota; class Methanosarcinia; order Methanosarcinales; family Methanosarcinaceae; genus Methanosarcina; species Methanosarcina spelaei. The sequence continues at coordinate 6,356 of NZ_LMVP01000097.1, read as the reverse complement.
AGCGGAGGTGAACGAAAATGGGTTTTAATGACAGAGGAAATTCCTACCACGGTGGCAATCGAAACAGCGGTCGCGGAGGTTTTAGAGGCGGCAACAGCGGTCCCAGAGAAATGCACAAGGTTGTCTGTTCTGACTGCGGAGTTGAGACTGAGGTTCCATTTAAACCAACGGAAGGACGCCCGGTTTATTGCAGGGATTGCCTTCCTAACCACAGGAAGTTCTAAAATAAAACTTCTTAACTAAAACTTAAGTAAAGTGTTGACATTTTTCAAAACCAACACTTACTCCATTTTTAGTCTTTGTTTTTGCATTAAGGCTAGTAAAGGATATCAGAACCCTGAACTTTATCAACCTTTCATATTTGTTTATACAATGGGATCTGAATACGATCACAAATATTTTTATAGTTTAATATTGTATAAAAATATCAGAATGGGGGTTTAGAGTAACTCTTAGTACAATAGACTTAAGAGTGACACCAAGAGTACTTGAAAAATTTTGAAGGATCTTTGAAATGATCTTGAAGGATTTTTGAAATGAGAGAGTTTCCTGAAGTTCAAGGTTTTTCAGATGTTTAGATCTTCAGTAGACTCTTTAGCCCCTATCCATTTGTGAACCTTAATGTCAAAGTACACGAAGCATCTACAGACAACAGAAAATTTGAAAAATCAAAAATAGTAAAAGCATATCATAATAAACTAATAACAAGAGGAATTAACCTGGCAAACTATAGAAGCAATGTAAGGAAGAGAAAAGCAGGGACGGGAAGCTCCGTGCCTTCTAATCAGGAAGTTACAAGAGTACGCACACCACGTAGGGAAAATCACGAAGTTCTGGCAACAGTATCAAGTTTACTTGGTTCTAAAAGAGTTACACTGCAGTGCATGGACGGTATAGTCCGAATGGGCCGAATTCCCGGGTCCAAAAATAAGAAAATGTGGATCCATGAAGGAGACGTAGTAATCGCCACCCCGTGGGATATTCAGGATTCTAAAGCCGACGTGATCTGGAAGTATACAAGGCCCCAGGTTGAATGGCTTGAGAGAAAAGGGTACCTCAAGTAAGTACCGCGAAATAAATACAGTAAAACTTATAAATCCAATTTCCTTGATTATACTCGTTTTCCCTGATTATATCCGGTTTTAGCCGCTTTTCGGTTAAACCTCTTCTCCTCTTAGAGGTTCTCAAATTAGAATTTTGATTTAAAAACTTATCTTCTTTTTCACTATTCGTGGACGCATCTATTTTCTTATATTGGATTGCTAATAAGATAGCGTAGAACTGTTTGGAGATAAGAATACACATAGGAGATCTTCATAAAAACGATTGTCAAATTAGATCTGAATTTTTTAGAGCTAATTTGATAGCCTCTCTTATATCCCCTTCTTCAGGCAATTACCTTTTATCTCTTAACTCACTTTTATCTCTTAACTCACTTTTATCTCTCAATTCACTTCTAATTTTTAGCATATTTTTAATCTATTTTTAATTTCTTCAACTACCTTTAATTTCTTCCTATTTCCTTCAGCCCTCTAGCTTAGCATACAACCTCTTAATTTTCCTCATCTGGCTGGGGAGTGAATTCCACTTGCAATTCAGTTCCTTTCTGTCCGTAAAATATTATATGGAAGTTTTAAGAGGCAGGTTAAGAAGAGCCAACTCTAAAACAGCAGGCACTTTCTGCATAATTTTGAGTTGATTTTTATGAGTAAAACTTATATAATTTGACCGTATATTAAGAACATTAAAAATAAAGAGATGTATAATCTGTTATTAAAAACTAGTTTCTGTTTTTAATCAAAGAGCAATATACAACCTTATTTTTAAACTATGGACTATCCGCTGTAAGCGGAGGTGAAAAGAAAATGGCTTTTAATGACAGAGGAAATTCCTTCAGAGGAAGAGACAGCAACCGGGGAGGTTTTGGAGGTCCCAGGGAAATGTACAATGCAACCTGTTCTGACTGTGGCGCTGAAACTCAGGTACCTTTCAAGCCTGACCCTGACAGACCAGTCTACTGCAGAGATTGTCTCCCTAACCACAGAAAACCTAGAGAAAACAGATACTAATATCAGGTTTACTCAAAAGATTTATTATACAAATCATGTCCGTTTCGTTTAGTTTGATCAGGCCAAACGGACTCTCTTCTTTTATAATATCATATTGAGTAATATTTTTATTTGAACGATAATGGTCTTTCTGTGACTGATCTATACGTTTTAAATTATTTTGTGATCTTTTAAACCAGGAAAACTATTTCCTACGTACGTCGGTGTCTATTCCGCATATTTTGATGTTTATTTTTTGATAAAGTCTTTATTCTTTTGATTCATTTTTATATTTTTGGACTTTCCTAGCCATTTGTTTCAGGAAGGTTTATATAAGTAAGCAATTTATGGTGCTTTTTTCTTAACTCTCAACCAGGCTTTTAATCCCTTTTTACCAGTAATAAAGAAAGCTATACATCCTGAAAAATAGTTCCCAATCAGAACTCACATGTAAGCTTTCCAAGTTCGATCGAGAAAGTTTCATAGTTTATGGAATAGTCAATCGGGCACTCAATAACTGCCACTTTGTTCAAGGCGAAAGCTTTCTCCAGGACTTCTGCAAGGTCATCGTCTTCCTTGACCCTGATACCCACAGCCCCGAAGCTCCTGGCAAAGAGAGAAAAATCAGGGTTTCCATAATCCAGCCCGAAATCCTCAAAATGCATCTTTTTCTGTTTCCACTTAATAAAGCCAAAACCATTGTCGTTCAGGACAAGGACAACAATAGGAATCCCATAGCGAATTGCAGTCTCAATTTCCTGACAGTTCATCATAAAACCCCCGTCTCCGCAGATTGCAAGCACGCGATGGTCAGGATAAAGAAGCTTTGCAGTAATCCCTGAAGGGAGACCTGCACCCATGGTTGCAAGGGCATTGTCAAGGAGCACGGTATTGGGGGCATAGGTCTTGTAAAGGCGAGCGAACCAGAGTTTGTAAATACCATTGTCCAGTGTGACTATATCTTCTCTCCCCATAACCTTTCTGACACTCTGAACTACAGCTTGGGGGAGAGGAGGGTAGCTTTTCCTGGCAGCAGTATTTATTTTTTCCTCAATGAAATATCTGGTGTGTTCAAAGATCGGAAACATCCGTTTCTCCGGAATACTTGCAGCGAGTTCCCGGATTGAAGAAGCAATATCCCCAATGACTTCTAATGTGGGGTTAAAATATCTGTCAGGCACGGATTCCACAAAGTCAATATTTATGATCTGTTTATCAAGTGTACTGTTCCACAGATACGGAGGATATTCGACTATGTCATACCCAATAGTGATTATAAGGTCAGCTCCGTCAATTCCGCAGTTAACATAATCCCTTGCATGAATTCCTGTAGCAAATAGACTGTAGCTGCAGTCATCGGGAACAATTCCTTTCCCCATCTGGGTATGCACCAGGTAGATGCCTGTCTGCCCGACAAAATTGTCGAGCTCCTCAGTAATCGCTTTTCGGTTTGCTCCTGAGGAAACCATAATCAGGGGATTTTTAGCCTCATTGATCATAGCTGCAGCTCTTTTTACAGCCTCCGGATCAGGGTAAGGAATTTTAATTTCGCTTCGCCTCTGAACCGTCGCCTCGGTCTCTTCTTCAGCTATATCTTCCGGAAGCTCAATGTGTATAGCTCCCGGCCTGTCAGCTACGGCGTGTTTGAAAGCGTTACGGATCACCGTAGGGATCATTCCCGGATCGGTAATGGACACAGCCTTTTTACAGAGAGGTTCCATCATTCTGACAGCATTTACAAGCTGAAAACGGGCCTGCCAGTTGTCAGTCAGAGCTTTCTGTCCGGATATGGAAATAAGAGGCGCTCCTATAAGCTGTGCCTGGGCAACGCCTGTAACAAGATTTGTGGCTCCAGGTCCAAGTGTTGAAAAGCAAACTCCTGGCTTTCCGGTCAACCTTCCATACGTTGCAGCCATAAACGCCGCAGCCTGTTCGTGCCTTGTTACTATCAGTTTGATTCTTGAAGTTCTCAGGGACTCAAGCAGGTCAAGGTTTTCCTCACCTGGCAATCCAAATATATATTCAACGCCCTCTTCTTCCAGCTGGGCAACAAAAAGATCCGAAGCTTTCATGAAAAAACTCCAATATAACTGTATGATTTATTTAACCCGAGTTTAACTTAACTCCGGTTTGCTTACTGAGCCTTGATTAAGTTATTTGTTAAGCTTATTCAGTTTACTGTTTAAGCTTAACCAGAATTTTTACTTAATCAGAATATTTAAGCTTAAACAGACTGTAAGACTTGAGCATGAAGACTGCCAAGCTTAAACAAATTAGCTTAATAAATTATGGATAAGTTTATTCATAAAAACTCCAATCGATTCTCAGCCCTTTAGACTCACTCCTTTAGACTCACTTGTTGACCACAACCGTCTTTATATTTACAAATTCCTTGAGTCCATAATGAGAAAGCTCCCGCCCGACTCCTGATTTTTTTGTTCCTCCAAAAGGCAGCCTCGGATCGGGTTTAACCATTCCATTAATAGCCACAAATCCGGATTTTATTTTTTTTGCTAACATCTGAGCCCTTTCAAGGTCTCTGGACCATATTTCGGCTCCAAGCCCGAACTCGGTAGAGTTTGCGACTTCAATAGCTTCACCTTCATCTTTTACTGTGATCACCGGGGCAATGGGCCCGAAAACCTCTACATTGCAAACCTTCATGTCGGTACTGGCTGCAGGAATGATAGTCGGTCTGAAGAAAAAACCCTTAATATGCTCTTCTCCGTAAACGTGAGGTTCTGCACCTTTCTTTTTTGCGTCTTTCAGAATTCTCTCTAGACTATCAAGAAACTCTTTCTTTGCAAGTGGCCCGATATCAGTTTCCTCATCCATAGGATCCCCGATTTTCAGTTCCTGCATTTCAAGCTCAAATGCCTCGATAAAGTCCACAGCAATATCTTCAAGGGCAATAAATCGCTTGGCAGCAGTAAAGTTCTGTCCGGTATTTAGAAAACTGGACTTTACGGCAACCTCAGCAGCTCTCTCGATATTGGCATCTTCAAGTATTATGAAAGGATCTGAACCTCCCAGCTCAAGTACGAGAGGCTTTACCAGGCTCCCTGCAAGTTCACCTATCTCCGAGCCTGCGTCTATGTTGCCAGTAAGCGAAATTCCATCTACCAGTTCTTCTTCAATAATTTGCATTGCTGTTTTTGAGTCAATTAATAATGTACTGAAAGTATTTTCAGGAAATCCTGCCTCAAGAAAGATTTTTTCGATTTCCAGCGCCGAAGCAGGCACATTTGAAGCAGGCTTTATTATGCACACATTTCCTGCACACATTGCAGACACTGCAAACCTGAAAACATACCAGAACGGGAAATTCCAGGGCATTATCCCGAAAATTACTCCAAGAGGTTCAAAGGTTACATAACTTTTCTCATTATCAGTATCCACAATTTCGTCTTTAAGAAGTTCGGCCGCATTTTCTGCGTAATAATCACAGAGCCAGGCACATTTTTCAATTTCGCCTCTTGACTGCTTGATAGGTTTTCCTATTTCTTTTGTAATAATCTCGGCATAAATTTCGGCGTTCTGCCTGAGGACTTTCCCAGCCCTTGAGAAGTATTTTGTTCTGTCCTCAACAAACAATGAACTCCACCCGGAAAAAGCAGTCCTTGAATTTTCAATCCTGGACTCGCATTCCTCGAAAGAAAATGAGTCATAAGTCCAGTTTACCTCTTCTGTATAAGGATTTATGGATTTTATTTTCATGACTTCCCCCCAAAAAGTCATTAAAAAATCATTTAACAATATTGGAATTTCCAGTATTATAATTTAAGGAAATTAAGCAGAAAACGTACATGAAATTCTTCGAATAACATGCACAAATCAATGAAAGTACTCTACGCCCTCTTTTTTGACTATTAAGCCCTTATTACCTTGGGCAGTAAGGTTGTCCTTATTTTGGTTTTTCAAAACCGTCAGAAAACTAATCAGTGAATTGCCATCGAAGGCTCAAATGTGACTTTGATCACGGATGCTAAATTGGCCTTTTAGGCAATTCGACTGCCCAAATAAATTGGGTGATGTTATATGATTGAAGTCATAAACAAAGCTTGTGGTCTAGACATTCACAAAATCTTTTTCATTGCTACAATTCTCAGTAGATCTGGCGAAAAACAACAGCAACGTTTCAACAGAGATGACGAAGGAATTTTAGCCCTTAAAAATTGGGTAATATCCGAAAAATGTAATGTTGTTGCATGTGAGTCAACAAGTGATTTCTGGGTTCCTATTTATGATTCTTTGATAAAGCATCTACCTGTAATAGTTGGAAATGCTCGAGATATGAAGGTATTTACC
>NZ_LMVP01000096.1 GCF_002287235.1 Methanosarcina spelaei | reverse complement strand
CAGAAAGTCCTTTTGTATGAGTCATGAAAACAGGATAAGTTCCAACCATTGTAATATGTGCCTTATCCATTTTGCATTCATAATGAGGATTATAATCAGCGTGTTTGTCGTATCTTGAAGCTTCAAGTGGAGTAGAATCAATTTTAGCTTCCTTTTCCATAGAAAGTTTGAGAAATTGTTCACCTAAAAGCATCATTATTTCATTGACTCCTTCTTCTCCAAGCCTATACTTTACAAAATGATGAAGGGTTCCACCTGAAGGAAGTTTAATCTGACCATTTTCATCAAAAAAAGAAAGCAGGATAGCTTCTTCATCTGTTAAGGAAGAAATGGTTTTATCATATGAAAGTTTTCTGAAACATTTCACAACAAAGAGTTTTATCATAGAAGAAATACTGTATTTAAAGTGCCAACTTTTGTTGGTATAAAAAGTACGTTCGACGTGCTTTGCAATATCGTCAATGCAAAGGAAGTACAGGAAGTGGCAAATCGAAGTGCTTTCTCTGCTAAGATAGTTATCGAAGGAGTCCTCGAAGAGGACTCCTTTGTATAAAATACTGTTTTTCCGCATGAGAACGACATATTTTGCATTACTTAAAGTTGCTACTATTGAATTAAGAAAAGTGCATATCAGAGTTAGTGAAAAAGAGAATAGGTTTTTAAGTCAAAACCCTAATTTGAGATTCTCATCTTCACTAACCGAAACTAAATAACAAAAACCTAACTATATAGGATATATCCAAAATCTATATAAGAAACTTTGTTTATTTATATTTTTGAAGGTATCAAGTGGTCGAATCCAAACTATATAACTAGATCAACACAACTCTCATCTTCAGTAAAAAGCTTCATCTCGGAAGGTAAAATCGATCCAGCGATACCCCAACAGACCTCATTACGGGCTGCAGACATTGGCTCGTCTGCAGCTCACAAGATCAAAAATAGTATCAACAATTGTATAATTGTTTATTTTTGAAATTATTGCAGACAAAGGCTTATATTTTGTACATTTAGATTTCGGTCAGTCTCATCCCTGCAATAAGCCCACAAAAAACATAGGTTTGTGTGCAAACAGGGAGTTTTACTGCTTGGAATTGGCTCTCTTTTTTGATAACTGAAAGATGCGAATTAAATCTCCTAAAGAGATGCTGGGATCGTCAGGGGATGAAGCGGACCAATAATCATGAAGCATTCAAATGAATCGCGCTTCCTAACCTATATTGCAGGATTAAACCCTGGGAGAATTTAGTTTTTGGGACTCCAGTTGAGGTTCAAATGGGTTTATTTATAGCACTTTATGAGCAGACGACTCTGTTCCAAAATCCAGTGATTTTTGCATTTTTGATAGAAAGTCTTAATTAGCAAGAAGAATCCAGTTTTTATCAAAATCGATATTCGCTATCTAAAGACTTGAATCACTAAGTTGTATTACATGGATGGTGACCATTTATAAAATCTAGTGATTTTGAGTTTTACATTCATCACTAGATTTTGGTACTGAGTCTGAGCAGACGCCAGAAAAATATAAAGCCGCTATTGTTCGCCTGATAGAATGAACTAAAAATGCGTTCGCAAACGATATATCGCAGACTGCTGAATGAACCCAGTAGAGCTTATATGCAAATCGAGTAATAATCCAATAGTAGTAATTATTTTTAATTGCATCCTGAAAATCATAACTTTCACTAGGATAGGAGGAGACACCTTGAAAATCGCAGTTGTGGAAAACGAAAACCAGAAAGTAAGTTCAATATTCGAACCAGGATTCATTGCAATATATGAGAAAGACGGCGGGGAATGGAAAGTCCTGAACCGCTTTGAAAACAAAGTTTTCAATGCCAAAGGCATGGCTGCAGTACGCACGGCTGTAGCAGATACAATAAAGCAGCTCGGTGATGTAAAAGTAATTGTTGCAAGTGAAATTCCAGGAATAGCGTCCGGGACTTTTCAAGCAGCAGGTTTTGACATATTCCTTGTAGAAGATAGTGTTTTGAATGTTCTTGACTCGATCAGAAAAGAAATGCTCGAGGCAATTGAGGAACGTCAGAAAGAACCGTCAAAATTTGACATTACGCAGTTTTTGGAACCCGGTGTGAGTAAAGGTGATTTTTCGATTAATATAGAAGACATCATGTTTAAAAATCCGAACATGACTTCTAAGAAAATTCTGATTCCGTATCTGAAAAATGGAGAATTTAATAGGCTGGATGTCATTTGCAGTCATCTTCCGAAATGGTTTGTCACGGATTTAGGTTCCATGGGATTTGAATATGAAATTGTGAACGACTTGCCGAATAAAAAGACTGTTAGAGTAGTACGTATGCAAACTCAATAATCAAAATAAAGGGTTATACTTTTTTGAAAAAATCAGAAGATAGGTAAATCTTATTATCTTTAAGGAAGTAATAATATAATAATGGACGGAAGGGGAGCAGAAAGGGGACCTCTACAACTGGACATAGGCATAGTTGTATCAGGACTTGGAGGAAACTCCAACCAGGAAAGGAATCAATTAAATGGACTTGTTTCCTTTTTTGGTGTTGATTTTGGACTATATATCGGGCCATCGTATAATCCGTTTCGGACTATAGGGCCAAGTGTCGGCATAGGTGTGGTCATAGGTTCTAATGGTTTTCTGGCTGCGAAATTAGGCATACATTTCAAAAGAGCATTCGGTTTAGCTATGCTGTTTCCTATAGTTCCTATTTATGGTAGTACCGGAGCAAGCTTCTTAGCTGCTCTGCCTATTTCAGAGGTAGCTAAAGCTGCAGCAACTATTCCTTTACTGTTAGTTCCGGCAGCTTTCGTATATCAGGGAAATCTCAGAGAATTACGTAGACGCGGAATAGAAACTTTAACAGAACTGAAATCACGTTTACAAGGAAAAAAATACTAATTATAATTCATTGGTCATCGGTTAAGGAAAAATCGTTATCAATTGCATTGATTTTCATAAAATTTGTTAAATTATTCATCAAATGCAAAACTGGAATCTGATATCGATTTCAATTTAAACACTAAACATTTGGGTTTGAGTTTTTCCGTCGAAATCGAGATCAGCAGCTCAAAATCCTTAACCGAATACAAATGAATTATAATTAAACCTGGACTTACTAAATTTGAGTCTATTAAACCTGAATATTAAATCTGAGTCTTGAAATGATACCTGTAAAGCTTTCTTAATCCCTATGTTAGAAATCATCTCACTTTCCCAGGGTACTGCCTCTTTAGTAAGCTTTTGGAAACCAAAAGTTCAGCAGTTAAGGCATTACCCTGACAGAAAGAAGATCTCTACTGCTACCATTATAAGTCGGTTATCTTTTCAGGATATAACCGTACTTTACTGCACCAGGTCCCTCCTCTTCCCGGTTTTAATGAATTTGCCGGATAAGATTATCAGAGGTATAGTGTTCAAAACTCCATCTATGGTGGTATTTATAGCATCGGAAAATAATGTTTTAGGGACAGGCTACAAGGTGTAGACAGAAAAAGACCTTGAAGACAGGTCAGGGTCTGGACAGAATGAAATTAACGAATTAGATAGGAGAAGATATGGACAGCACAACGGAAGTTCAGCCGCCTGTGCCGGTAGTCCGACGGAATGGCTGGTTAAAGGTTTTAACCACAGCAGCAGTCTTCTACGTGCTCTTGCTTATGGCCTTGCTGCTGACGAAGAACTCAAACCTGTTTCCCACCCTGGTAATGGTCGGCAGCTTTATGGTCCCTGTAGCTTATGTGGCTTTCATATACGAGCGCAGGCATCTTAGTCGTCTGACAATGCCGACTGTCTCCCTGGCTTTCCTGTATGGTGGACTATTGGGTATCCTTGCAGCTTCCCTTTTATCACCAATTTTTACCAGTGAATTAAGTCTTGGCTCGACTCTAAGAGTAGGGCTCATCGAAGAATTTGCGAAAATCCTGGGAGTACTGGTGATTGCACGCCATAAACGGCATGACTCGGAAATGGATGGACTGATCCTGGGCGCAGCGTCAGGGATGGGGTTTGCAGCCATGGAAAGTAGTGGTTATGCCTTTACGGCTCTCTTGGCGAGTCATGGAAGCATTTCGGTAACAGTGGAAGTAACCTTACTCCGCGGTTTGCTTTCTCCACTTGGGCATGGGACCTGGACAGCTATTTTAGCCAGCGTGCTTTTCAGGGAAAGCAAAAAGTGTGACTTTCGAATTAACTTACAGGTTATTAGTACCTATCTGCTTGTTTCCATTTTACATGCAATGTGGAACGGATTGCCCCTGATAATCTCTTATATCTTAGGCCAGGAGTTAGGCTTGTTAGGCCAGGGGTTAGGCTTGTTAATTGCGTGGGGTGTGATCGGTGTTGTTGGATTATTTATCCTCTGGATACGCTGGCGAGAAGCAGTCAGGTTACAAATGGTTTTACCACCCGAAGCTGAGGACACTTGTGCCTGAAAAGTGGATTATGTGGAATATTAATCCCAAATTGATACTCAGATGATTTTCAGGACGTAAAATTATGGGGAAGAGTATGAGGTGATCAATTGACAACATTGAACGTTAACAAAAAACCGATTGTTGGCGTGATAGGTCTGGGGATAATGGGAAGTTCTTTTGCTTCGAACCTTCTGTCACGAGGATATAATGTTTACGTATACAACAGGACAAAGGAAAAAGCTCAATAACTTATCGAAAAAGGTACCATTTTCCATTTTACACCACGAGGTCTAGCTTCAGTAACAGATATCGTTATGACCTCACTGCCCTTCTTATTTTTTACCGTTTTCCTTCCATTTTGATCAGAGCAAATTGATGCTTTCAATGATATTGAAATTTTAACTACATTATGTTTGCTAGGGAGCAGGTACAGAGAACAAATAATCGCTTTCAAACAAGAGGGATTTCAACGTAATAAATTGAAGCCGGTTAAAGATGCTTATTAAAAATGAAAAGGATAAAGCATTGTGGCATGATTGGAGAAGTCACTAGTATTACATGACTTAAAAAATATTTAATAGGAGAGATGATCTTCAAAGCCTATCTGAACTAAAAGCCTATGTGAAGTTTTATTATCTGAGCTCTATACCTATTCTTTGAGTGAATTTACTTGAGTAAAAACTTGCTGCATAAACTCATTACTCTTTTGGTTTTGGTGGTCTGACACGTTCACTTTCCAGCCGCTCGATTTCTCTGGTAACATCGTCTGGGGTATTATACTCTATTTCAGGTATTCCCCTGAGAAGATCAAGAAAATCGCTTTCTGCTTCCTTTCCTTCAGCAAACCTGATAAGGTCTTTTCTATTTGCAGGATAACCGATGCCTCTGCCGGTTATATATTCTTTAGCATCACGTGGACCTCTTTTAATAAGTTCACCTCCATAGAGTCGGATAATGTTATTTTTCCCTCTTGGTTATCATCCTCAGATAAATTTATTTTCGGGTATCTAATGTACTAATTGGCCAATTTAAGTGTAGCAGGTGAGAATTATTTACCAGACAATTTGTTTTTGAAAATTCAGGAGACTTATGAGACTTGTTAGCCTCCTGAACTTTTCCGTCAAATGAGAAACTATGATATTTTATATAACATTCTCAATCCTGCAAAAAGCCTGAAAGGAAACTTATGGATTGTTAAATGGTGAAGCTTTCTATTTCGAAATACTCTATAACTGCTCCATCACTACTCCATCACTACTCCATCACTACTCCATCACTACTCCATCACTACTCCATCACTACTCTATCTTGAAGAGCCTATAAACAACTTCAAATTTTGACGTTCAGCAGAATCTACTTTTAAGATTTAGCTCCCGTTTGACGGCTGATTTACTTTAAAACGAATTTAAATTTTTTCAAGTTCTTTGACAACTTCATCAATGCTGGCATATTCCTTGTCTGGAAGCATACCAAGGTTCTCCAGTAATGGATCAGCCATCGCACCACTGCTTTTTGCTTGTTGAATTATCTCATTTTTCTTTGCAGGAAATTTTACATTTTGTAATACATGCTGAATATCCATAGGAACTATTTCCATAACTTTTCCCCCTTAAACTCAAGTTAGTCTCCTCTATGTTTTCTAAAATTGTTATTGGTTTATTTTTATCTAATAAGCTATTTAGTTGTCGAACTTCCTTGAAATAGCATTTCACGAATATTTCTCTTACTCTTACAAACTTTGGGCAGTACTAAAAGATGTTCAACCATATAGACCTTCGTTCTATTTCAGGTATGTACCTTGAAGCTTAGAATATCGCTCTTTGCCTACTTTTTTTCAGCAAACCTGACAAGAGGATCTTCCTTGCTGGACTTTATAGGTAGGTTAACCTCAATAGATTCGGGTAGTTATCACTTCCCTCGGTTGACCACCTCCACTAATCATTATGTCCATAATTATATAAAAATAATTCAACTAAAACATTTACTGGAGGATACTTATTGTTTTTGGGGCAAAGTATTCGTTTATACTGGAAACTTTATGACTAACCGAATAAGTTCTGTTAATTGAAAGTTAGGTAAAAATGAATTAGAATGCAAAACAGAAAAACTAAGCTATGAATATTTTTAATTTTAAGGTTGATGCAAAAAACTGGACCGTGAGGAAACTATTTCCAGATTCATTGGTCATCGGTTAAGGAATTTTCTTACCTGAAAGCTATCGATTTTGTACAGAAACTGGCTTTAAAAATAGGTTAAGTTAGTCGGTTTTCAACATTTTTGTTATAGAAGTCTCCTGCTGGCTTATTTTTCAGGAAATTTATACTCTGCAATATAATTTTATGCTTTGTAATATCTGAGATCTACAGGAATGGATATATCGAGATCTACAGGAGTGAATATATCTGAGATCTACAGGAACAGTTTCTGTAACTTTTGCCCTTTGCTCTGTTAGAGATTGAGCTCATCCCAAAACCAATTTCTTTCCCAATATATTATACCCTAGATTCGGCAGGTAAACATATAAGTTAATATAATTATTCTCACATCTTTTTTCTTGATTTTCCATGGCAGACAAAAACAACAGTCGACTAGTCGAATCCTCAATAAAACGTACAAGATTTTTAGGTCACCTTGGTCTCATTGCTGGAGTTTTCCGAGAACTTGAAGTTGACAAACTGATCGATGAGAAACTCCCAAAGGAAAGGGATCACAAGATTCCTCACTCAGTCTGCATCCTTGCCATGGTACTCAATGGTCTTGGTTTCATAGGTCAACGTCTATACCTTTTTCCTGACTTTTTCAGGAATATTTCTATAGAAAGACTTTTTGGAGAAGGTGTAACACGAGAAGATCTGAATCAATATGCTATCGGAGAAACTCTTGACAGAATCGTAAAGTATGGTCCTACAAAACTGTTTACGGAAATTGTTCTTCACATTATGAATCGTCTACCTATTCCTGTCCATTGTTTACACGCTGACACTACAAGTGTCAGCGTTTATGGTGATTATCAAGACGAAGAAACGGAGTCTATTGATATCACTTTTGGAATTCCCAAAAACGGAAGATGGGATCTCAAACAATTTGTGCTAAGTTTGATTGTAAATCAGCATGGAATACCCCTTTTTATGAACACTCATTCAGGGAATGCTTCCGACAAAAGCACAATTCTGGAAGCAATAAAGTCTCTCAAATCAGCTTTAAGTCCTGAAAGCAAAGTGTACTATGTAGCTGATAGTTCCTTTTACACTGACAATAATATCAATAATATAGGAAAGTCATTCTGGATCAGTCGTGTTCCTGCAACAATTAATGAGGCAAAGGAACTGCTAACTGCAAATCTAAACCTGAAGCCACTGAAAAGCGATGAAAGATACTCATTTTATCAAACCTTTGTTGATTATGGGGGAGTCAAGCAAAAGTGGGTTTTGTTGCTTTCTCATAAAATGAAAGAAAAGAAAGAGATAACTCTCAGAAAGAAGCTTCAAAATGAACTTGAAAAAGCAGAAAAGTCGCTTAAAAAACTGGTAGGAGAGGACTTCTTCTGTGAAGAAGATGCATTAAAAGCAGCAGAAAAATGGACTGCAGATTTCCCTTCTATTGTGTTTGAAAAAGTAGATTTGAAAACCGTTAAAAAA
>NZ_LMVP01000095.1 GCF_002287235.1 Methanosarcina spelaei | reverse complement strand
GTTACCGGGGAAGTTTCCATCCCCGCAGCAAGCTAGCGGGGTATTCGACTGAAATAAAGATTTCAGAATCATCCGGTTCTGGGTTAAAGTCCCTGTCTTATCCGCGCATAGCACGGTTGAAGCCCCAAACGTCTCAATTGCAGGCATCCGACGTACGAGGACATCTCTTTTGGACAGGCGCCAGGCTCCCATACTAAGGAATATCAGTAAAACTACCGAGAACTCTTCGGGAAGAAGGGCCATGCTCAAACTTAGTCCTGCAAGCAAGCTGTGAAGCAAATCTCCTCTGATCAAGCCGTAAACTATAACTATTGTCCGTTTTTTCCTATTAAATTTCTTGTGCGAATATTAAAAGTTCTTGATTCCCTTTTTGCGAGCTGGTTTAATCTCGTAGAAGTAACAGCTTCTTACTATGATCAGTTTTTAATAATATAAACCGGAACAGAAGAACTCTGGCCTCTTTTCAGTCTTGTAATATGCATGTCAATTGTGTTTCAAGAGATAACTGCAACCTATTTCACAGAACTTTACGGAAGATATTCAAAAGCAGTTAAATGACAATGATTAAGAAAACTGCTTAAGTAAGAAGTATAAGTGGTATTTCTGTTTGAGATAAGTTCACTAATAAAAAACAAAAGGTTACTATGGCGAAAAAAAAATCATCTGCTGGCAAACATTTTAAGTGAATTCTTTTTTATATAACTATTAATATAGTACAAAGTGGAGGGTGGGAAACAGGCTAGAAGGTAGCACTACCTGATTTTAGGGAGGTGAGCTTATCAAAAAGGTCCACGCGAGGTTAAAGAGTTAACTGTAGTAATAGCAGTTACCTTGCGAATAAAAAAGACCTTATCAGGTTTACTGATGGAAATCAAGCAGAAAGCGACTTTCAGAATTTTCTTAGATAGATTTAAAAAAGTACAATATAAAAAGTACAATATAAAAAGTACAATATAAAAAGTACAATATAAAAAGTACATTCTAAAACATAGAACACAAAAACCGGTTCCTTCGTTGATAAGGCCGTGAATGCTTAAATGAGTTTTTATTAAAAATAAGAAGTTTAAAATTCTGGGCCACAAGGTAATATTTATGATTTTACTGAATGAAAGGTAAGAACCAAATGGCTCTCATCTTGAAACGACAATTACTATGCTATCTTAAAAATTACTATGCTGTCTTAAAAGTTGCTATAATTCCTGAAAATTACCGCATTACTTAAAAATTATTACATTGTCTTTTTCAACAAGTATCAATTTTTGATATGAAAATGGGGGTATTGTTTGACCGACAACGAAAAAATAACTGCAAAACTAAAAGTCGCAGAAGCTGATCAAAGAGATGTCGGAAAAGGAATTGTCCGGGTGGACGACAGTTTCCGGGAAAAGCTGGGCCTTAAGCCCTTTGACGTTATTGAAATAAAAGGAGGAAAATCAACTTCAGCCCTAATAGGGCGTCCGTATCCCAGCGACTCGGGCCTTGATATTATCCGCATGGATGGGCTTATCCGTATTAATGCAAAAACTAGCATAGGGGAGTACGTGGACATTCGCAAAACTGACTGGAAAGAAGCAAAGAGTGTAACTCTTGCGCCTGTAGCTAAGGGCATGCAGATTTATGCTCCAAGTGAAACTCTTAAAGCCGTATTCATGAACCGTACGGTTTCGAAGGGTGATTTTATTTCCACCACAAGCTTGAGACGGTCCCGAGAGAGGGAGACTTTTGGGAAAGGAATTATGTTCGAGGATTTCTTTCAGGACTTTTTTGGTCCAGGTATGGGACAGTCATTTGGGCTGGGAGAAATAAAGTTACAGGTGATCTCCACTTCCCCGTCTGGGATAGTAAAGATTACAGATATGACAGAGGTTGAGCTCCTACCCGAAGCTGCAGAAATAACACCTGAACAGAATGTTCCCACAGTCATGTATGAGGATCTGGGTGGGGTTAAAGACGCTATCACCAAAATAAGAGAAATGATAGAATTACCTTTGAAGCACCCTGAACTTTTTGATAGACTGGGAATCGATGCTCCAAAAGGAGTACTGCTTTACGGACCGCCTGGAACAGGTAAGACAATGCTTGCAAAAGCAGTTGCAAATGAGTCCGACGCCTACTTTATCTCAGTCAATGGTCCGGAAATTATGTCCAAGTACTACGGTGAGTCCGAAAAAGGGATCAGAGATGTCTTTGAAGAAGCAGAGAAAAACGCTCCTGCAATCATTTTCCTTGATGAAATCGACTCCATTGCACCTAAGAGGGCTGAGGTAACCGGAGAAGTCGAAAGGAGAGTTGTAGCTCAACTCCTCTCTCTGATGGACGGGCTTAAGGCTCGCAAGAACGTGATTGTGATAGGGTCAACCAACCGTCCTGAAGCAATTGATATGGCACTTCGCCGCCCTGGTAGATTTGATAGAGAGATTGAGTTAAGGGTTCCAGACACTGAAGGAAGGCTCGAGATCTTCCAGATCCACACAAGAGGTATGCCACTTGCCGAAAACGTAAATCTCATGGACTTCGCTCAGATAACTTATGGGTTCGTGGGAGCTGACATTACTGCACTTTGCCGGGAAGCTGCAATGAGTTCCTTGAGACGGATTCTTCCGAAAATTAACCTCAATGAACCTGAAATTCCAAGTGAGATCCTTGATACACTTCGGGTCACAAGGGAAGACTTCGAAAATGCCTTGAAAGATGTCCAGCCGTCTGCTATAAGAGAAATCCTTATCGAAATTCCTAATGTGAGCTGGGAAGATGTAGGCGGCCTGGAGGGAGTAAAACAACTTTTGAAGGAGGCCGTGGAGTGGCCCCTTAAAAGTCCGGAGTCGTACAGGGATATAGGAGTTGAGGCTCCCAAAGGAGTACTTTTATATGGTCCTCCGGGTACGGGAAAGACTCTCCTTGCAAAAGCCATTGCCCATGAGTCCGAAGCGAACTTTATTACCGCAAAAGGAAGCGATCTGCTTTCCAAGTGGTACGGAGAATCGGAAAAAAGGATTGCCGAGGTTTTTTCACGGGCAAGGCAGGTTGCTCCTTCAATTATTTTCCTGGACGAGCTTGATTCTCTTGCGCCTATTCGAGGGGCTTCCGTTGGTGAGCCACAGGTTACAGCCAGAATTCTGAATCAGCTGCTTTCCGAAATGGACGGGCTTGAGGAACTCAGAGCTGTAGTTGTAATAGGTGCAACAAATCGTCCTGATATCATAGATCCTGCTCTTCTAAGGCCCGGACGTTTTGACGAGTTAATTCTTGTTCCGGTTCCGGATGCGGGAGCTCGGAAGGAAATTTTTAAGGTCCAGACCTCTAAAATGTCGCTTGCAGAGGATGTAGATATTGAAAAACTGGTTCCCATGACCGATCAATATACAGGTGCTGACATTGCAGCTGTGTGTAAAAAAGCAGGAAGAGACGCACTTCGGGAAGACCTTCATGCTAAAGAGGTGAAGCAGAAACATTTCCTTCAAGCGATTGCTGAAACGGGGCCTTCGGTTACTCCTGATACCATGAAATATTACCAGGCTGTAAAGAGTGGCCTGAGAAAAAGGCAGTCGAAAGAAATAGAAACTCCATTTTATACCTGAGTGAGAAACAGAAAGTTTGATCTTCTTTTTCCCTTTTTCTGCTTTCCTTTATTTTCTCAATTTTTAAAATTTAGTCAAAAATAATAAATCAAAATGATAAGAGATGACTGTTCGCTTCATTGATCAAAAGGCATGGTATCTTAATCTCCCTTACTTTTAAGTAGTGAAACTGGTTCTGAAAAGTCCATTTTGTATTAATATAAATAGATAGCATTTAATTTTGACCTTTTTGAACTTTACATCATACCTTATTATAAAATCTAAAACAGGTTAACTTAAATTGACAGTAGCTTATCAGATATCAGTCTAAAGGGGTCAGAATGAATGGAAATTATAAATATTGCCCTTGTAATCATAGGTGGACTGGTCTTTTTTCTAGGAGTAATTTCTCGACGTATCAGAGAATGGAACTTCTCAGAGCCCTTTGCAGCTCTAATAGTTGGCGTTTTGCTGAGTTCGGCAGGTTTTGATTTTCTGGATTTGAAGCTTTTTAACCCTCGGATTTTAGAAGAAGCTGCCAGGCTGTCCTTAGCTGTCGGTGTAATGGGGGTAGCATTAAGAGTTCCTTCCAGCTACATTATCAAAAACTGGCGATCCATAGCAGCTATGCTTGGAATTATAATGCCTTTTATGTGGATAATGAATAGTCTGCTTGTATACTGGCTTCTTGACTTCAACTTTCTTACAGCCTTATTGCTTGGCGCAATTATGACTCCGACAGATCCGATACTTGCAGTATCCATTGTAAGCGGACAATTAGCAAAAGATAAACTACCTGAAAGACTAAGAGATTTAATCTCAGTGGAATCCGGCTCTAATGATGGTTTGGCTTATCCTTTCGTACTGCTTCCTATTCTATGGATGGCTCACAGACCGGAGGAAGCCCTGAACCACTGGGTGATAAATACCCTTTTCTGGTAAGTGGGAGTTGCCGTAATTTTGGGAGCTCTAATAGGCTATACAGCAGGCCACATACTAAGAAAAGCACAGAGTAAAAAAACTATTGATGAATCTTCTTACGTTGCTTACACTCTTTCCCTTACGTTCCTTACCTTAGGAGGTATAAAACTCATTGGAAGCGATGGAATACTTGCCGTTTTTGTTGCAGGTGCGTTCTTCAGCGCGACATCAACCGAAAAAGAGAGACGAGATGAGAAACGTGTAGTTGAAGGTTCGGACCGTTTTTTCACGATTCCTATATTTACACTTCTTGGCCTTGTTTTACCATGGCAGGAGTGGGGAAAACTCGGATTGGAAGGTTTAATGCTAGCTTTATTAATATTAATCCTGCACCGAACGCCCATTCTTTTTTCTATTAAACCTCTTGTACCTAATCTAAAAAACAGCCTTGATGTTCTCTTTACAGGCTGGTTTGGGCCTATTGGAGTAGCAGCTCTTTATTATGTCAGACTTTCAATGAGACAAACCGGAATAGAAGAACTGTGGCCGGTTGTTAGCCTGGTAATATGCATGTCAGTCGTGCTTCACGGAATAACTGCAACTTACTTTACAAAACTTTATGGAAAATATAATCAAGATAAATCAGGAAATGGGTAATCTGAATTTAAGAAGCAGTTTCAGGACTTCTACTACCTTCCAAAATTTATACTGATTCATTTTTGACTATTTATAAAACTCAATCTGATTTATTGATTTCAGAATAATGTATAGAGAGCTTGTCAGAACTAGTAGTCTTGATTATGAGATGCCTGTTAAGTATAAATATTGAAATATTAAACAGGGATACACGATTAAGTATAATATATGAAATATTAAGTAGGGAGATACGAGATTTAAATAGGGGATGCGGTGGAGGATAACAGTAATAAGACCGATGAGATGGTTTTTGGCGAGATTATCGGAATGCGCGATGAGATAGGAAAAATCCAGGAAGCGATTGCCGATTTTGAAGTTGGAAAAAAACTTAATGTGGCTATTATAGCCGGGCTCTTTGGTGGAAAAACTACTCTAATTAAGGAAATTGAAAAGCTAAACTTAAGCAGAGCAACAAAAATCACTTTCTCTGAGGTTGTCCGGGATAAAAAGGAAATTTCCTTATCTGGTGATACAAAAAGAGTAGTACTTTTTGATAACTGTCATTTCCTATATGTGAGAAAACCAGGTGGTTTTGACATATTTTATGAATTTCTGGACATGATTAGCTCTCAGAACAGGATATTCATCACTACCTGGAATATTTACTCCTGGAAATACCTGAAAGAAGTTTTTGAGCTTGAGAAATACTTTCCAGTGCAGATTGTAGTTCCTGCTTTCAGTGAAGAGCACCTTAAACAGCTTATATTCAATAGATATGAAGAAGGAGAAATTATATTTAACAATGGTGGAGAGTCCGATGAGGAGCCTGTAGCATATATAACTGAATATCCTATTGAACTGTCAGCTATAGGTAAAAAAATTTCAATTCCGATCTTGAAGATAAATATTCATTACCTTAAGAAATATCTTCTGAGTGAAAAAAAAGAAAAAAAAGAAGGAAAAGAAAAAACTGCTGAGCACAGGGTGTTTGAAAGGATTCACCTGGAATCAAAAGGTAACCCTGGCGTTGCACTAAGGATCTGGAAACTTGCACTTGATTATCCTCACATAAAGCCGGAAGATGTAGGTAACTTTTCGTACGATATAGAACTTGAACAAGAAGAGGCTTTTGTTCTAAATCTCATTCTCTCATATCAGGGTCTGAAAAAAAGTGATATCGTTGACATAATAGGCTCTATGTTAAAAACGGATGAAGTCCTCTTTCAACTTCTAAATCAGGAACTAGTTTTTGAAGATGAAAATGACTCCTTCCGAGTAAGGCCCGAAGCCCTGCATAGTGTTATTACATATCTGGAAAAGCTAAGGCTGGTATGGTAAATGGTAGATGGAAACTCCGTAAATACAACCAGGGAGCAACTTCTTGAGACTATCAGATCTATAGAAACCCAAACCCTGGTAAATATAATTCTGGCTTTCTTTGTTGCATACATATTTGCTAGAATTATTACTGCCTTACTATCAAAACTTTCAGAAAAAATGAGTCGTAGTGGCAGGATAAAAGTAAAAATGGTTATTCCTGCAGTAAAGTTTGGAATTTATATTGTCGCTTTTTATTACTTCCTGACAGAATTATTAAATATATTCGGACCGGAGCTGTTTCTCCTGACAGGACTTATTGGTGCAGCCGTCGGCTTTGGGTTAAAAGATCTTTTTGCGGACTTTGTCGGCGGAGTTATAATTACATTTGAAAAACCTTACCAGGTAGGAGACAAAATTTCCATTGGAAACTACTATGGTGAGGTTACTGATATAGGTTTAAGGGCAACAAAACTGGTTACACCTGACGATAATACGGTTACGGCTCCAAACAGCCTGATTTTTAATGAAGCCATTGCCAGTGGGAACTATGGCGCTTCGGAAATGATGATTGTAATAGATCTCTATATTGCATCAGAATCAGATGTGAAAGCTGCAATGAAGATTTTAAGAGAGACGGTTGTGACTTCAAAATATGTCTATATCTCCAGAACGAGCCCTGTTATTTTGCTGCATAAGTCCCTTCCATTTTACACCAGGCTGAGGGCCAAAGCTTACGTCAACGACCTTAGAGATGAATTTGAGTTCGAATCGGATGTACATACAAGAGCCTGGACCGAGTTTGGAAAAAACGGCATCAGAGCCCCACAACTCCATATCCTGAATATCCCCCAAATTGGAGAAGAGTCTGAGTTAAGAACCACAAGACGAAAAAATGACAGGTCAAACGTAATACATGGCAAATATTCCGATTTTAATGCAGGTTCCCAGAAAAATTCTTGATTCTAAAGGTATCCTAAGCTATACTTAACTCTACATTCGAAATTAAAAGTTTTCAGAAAAATCATAATGGCATATTATTAAAAATTGGTTACTATTCAGGTAGCCTTTTTAGGACTCTGGTCCAAAATCCAGTGATTTTTGCATTTTTCGATTGAAACACTGAATTTGCGGGAAGAATTCTTTCTTCTATAAACTCACTATTCGATATCTAAAGACTTCAATCAAGAGGATGTATTCAAAGGATTGTGTCCATTTTCAAAATCTAGTGATTTTTAATTCTACGTTCATCACTGGATTTTGGTACTGAGTCCTTTTTAGGGCTACACAATTTTTCCTCTTTTCGAGGAAAAATTGGATTTACAATGAGTCATTTCTATCTTTGATGAAACGTGAAGAGATTCTTGCTCTGTGTACTTCAAATCCTGAAGTTATTGCAACTTACATTGAGAGTCTTGAATCTCAAATAAAACAGCTTAGTGAAAAATTGCAAGTTTTAGAATCTCGCTTAAATCAAAATAGCAGAAACAGCAGTAAACCTCCTTCTACTGATTTTTTTGTCAAAGGAAAACCTAATCCCAAGAGTCTCCGTAAAAAGAGCGAAAAGAACCCTGGAGGTCAAGAAGGTCATCCAGGAACAACTCTTAAAATGGTTGATAATCCTGATTAGGTAATAGAGCATTCTTTGAACTGCTGC
>NZ_LMVP01000094.1 GCF_002287235.1 Methanosarcina spelaei | reverse complement strand
GTATAAATATACGATTTTCAAATATATAATATCAATTAGATACAAATTGACCATCTAATTTTTAGATCATCCTCTATATCTGGTTGATATTTTCTCGTTTGATGTTTTATTCATTTGTGTCGACAAATCTTGACTCCTCCAAGACTTTATTTGGTGTATGAATTACAGCCATTATGAACAATGTGATACTACAAATATGATAAGCTGAAGGAGTTTTTCTACGAAAAATTCTCTTGTGGTATATTCATAATCATGTTGTTAAAACAATTAAACAAGTCTAAGCGAGAAGGAAACTCCTACTAATTATTAAAAGCAAGATTTTAGTTATCATCGTTGTTTCGTAACATCACTACATATTATAGAACTTTAAATCTACTTAGTGATGCTACACTTATTTTATCACCAGGTTTTGGAGTTGAGTCAAAATAATCTCGGGATAATACAGGAGTTTTATGAGTAATCTATTAAATACAGTCAAAAAAATGTACTTATTGCACGGACTATTTTACAAAAACATTTTAATAAACAATATAACATTTTAATAAACAATGTATTTATTCTTCTTCAATATAACAAGTCCTGATAGGTAACAGTTATTGCATCCGGTTAACTTGAATTTTTGAATTAATTTTATATTCGGAAAGGGTTGAAATGGAAAAAAGTTTGAGAAAATCTGGGATTGACATTGTTGGAGAGGTGCCCTGGGGAACACATTTCTGTCAATTTTACCAGACAAAACAGGATTTGATTGATATACTGGTTCCCTACTTCAAAGCAGGGCTGGAAAATAATGAATTTTGTATGTGGGTTACATCAGAGCCTATGGAAGTGGAAGAGGCAAAAGAAGCTCTTAGAAAGGATATTCCTGGGATTGATGTTTATCTGGAAAAAGGGCAGATTGAGATTATTCCTTACACTTACTGGTATGTCAAAGAGGGGATCTTCGATTCGCAGAGAGTGCTTAATGGTTGGATTGATAAACTCAATAGAGCTCTTGCTGACGGCTACAATGGTTTAAGGTTGAGTGGAAACACTTTCTGGCTGGAAAAAACAGACTGGAACAGTTTTGTTGATTATGAAGAAGAGATAGATAGCATCATTGGCAACTATTCCATGATAGCCCTGTGCACATATTGCCTCGCGAAATGCAGTGCAACCGAAATTATTGATGTAGTTACCAACCATCAATTTGCCCTGGTTAAAAAAGAAGAGAAATGGGTGCAAATTGAGAGTTCCAGGCGCAAAAGGGAAGAAGAAAAAGTTTTTCAAGCCACACAGCACTGGGAATCTACCTTTGATTCCATGCCGGACCTGATAGCCATACTTGACAATGAATATCATATTGTTCGTGCAAACAAGGCAATGGCGTCAAGATTGGGGTTAAAACCGGAAGAGTGTATAGGGTTAACCTGCTATCGTACTGTGCACGGGACAGCCGAACATCCCTCTTTTTGTCCGCACAGACTGTTGCTTGAGGATGGGCTTGAACATACTGCGGAGATTTGCGAGAAATGTCTGGGTGGTTATTTCATAGTAAGTGTCTCACCACTTCATGACTCCAGAGGAAAAATTATCGGGAGTGTACATGTTGCCCGTGATATTAACGAACGGAAACAGGCTGAAGAAGCTCTGATAAAGAGTGAAAATGAATTCCGGACGCTGGCAGAAAATTCTCCTGACATAATTGCTCGCTTCGACATAAAAAATCGCCATATGTATGTAAATCCTGCAGCTGTCGAAGTTTATGGCTATTCTCAGAAAGTAACCATAGGAAAAAATCACTGTGAACTGGGAAAAGACTCTGAACTGGTAAAATTCTGGGAACAACATCATCAGAGCGTTTTTGCCACAGGAAAACCCGGAACAATGGAATTCCAGTACAGATCGCCTCAAGGAAAAGAATACTATTTTAATACAAGAATAGTACCTGAGTTTGTTAACGGTAAAGTGGCTTCCGTTCTTGCAATCTCTCGTGATATAACAGACATAAAAGAAGCTGAAGCCAGGTTAAAAGAAACTCTTGATAATTTAGAAGAATTAGTCGAAGAAAGGACATCCGAAGTTGAAATGGCTTATAATTCTTTGAAAGAGAGCGAAAGGAGTCTTTCTGAAGCTCAGAGGATGGCACATCTTGGAAACTGGGACTGGAATATTGTAACTAATGAGTTATACTGGTCTGATGAAGTTTATCGTATCTTTGGGCGCATCCCTCAGGAGTTCGGGGCAACTTACGATACGTTTCTTGAATATATACATCCAGAAGATAGAGATTATGTAAATCGGGCCGTTAAAGAAGTTTTTAACGGAAAAAACTATAGTATTAATCACCGAATTATCTTATCCAGTGGAGAAGAGCGTATAGTACACGAACAAGCTGAAGTTGTTTTTAATGAGGAAGGTATTCCTGTTCGGATGAAAGGAACAGTTCAGGATATTACCGAGCAAAAAATGGCTGAAAAATCCTTAGAGCTGGCCAACGTATATAATCGCAGTCTCATTGAGGCCAGTATAGATCCCTTTGTAACTATCGGGCCGGACGGCAAAATTACTGATGTAAATAATTCAACCGAATTTGTTACGGGTTATTCACGTAAGGAGTTAATTGGGACTGATTTTTCGGATTATTTTACCAGGCCTGAGAAAGCAAGAGAAGGGTATCAGCATGTGTTCCAGAAAGGGCTGGTGCGAAATTATCCACTGAAAATTCGGCATAAAAACGGACAGATAACGCCTGTATTATATAATGCATCGGTTTATAGGGATGAAATTGGAGAAGTTATTGGAGTTTTTGCAGCTGCCCGTGATATTAGTGAGCAGAAAAAGGCTGAAGAAAAGATACTGATACTGGCGAGTGCTGTCGAGTCATCGGATGATGCCATTATAACAAAATCGCTTGATGGCACTATTACCAGCTGGAACAAAGGTGCAGAGCAGATATATGGTTATCTCGCCGAAGAGATTATTGGAAAAGATATCTCAATACTTGAACCAGATCATCTTAAAGGAGAGATAAAATGGTTAGTTAAGATCATTCAAGAGGAAGAGAGAGTCCAGCGCTATGAAACGTCACGGTTGAGAAAAGATCGTAAATTAATAAATGTTTCAGTAACTCTTTCTCCGGTCCTGGATGTTTCTGGGCAACTTATAGCTGTTTCCATTATTGTAAGAGATATTACTGAGCAAAAAAAAGCCGAAGAAGCTTTGAGGTTATCAAGCATTTATAATCGTAGTCTGATAGAAGCAAGTCTAGACCCTCTGGTTACTATTGGCCCTGATGGAAAGATAACCGATGTAAATAAAGCTACAGAACTGATTACAGGTTATTCTCGTAAGGAGTTAATTGAGACCGATTTTTCAGACTATTTCACCGAGCCTGAGAAAGCTAGAGAAGGATATCAACATGTCTTCAGGGAAGGTCTGGTCCTGGACTATGAACTTGAAATTCAGCACAGAAATGGTCACATAACTCCTGTTTTGTATAATGCTTCAATTTATAAAGACGAAGCAGGTGAGGTTATTGGAGTTTTTGCAGCTGCCCGTGATATCACCGAACGGAAAAAGGCAGAAGAGTTGTTAAAACTTAAATTAGAGGAGCTTGCTCGCTCAAACGCGGAGCTGGAACAATTTGCCTACATATCATCGCACGACTTGCAGGAACCCTTGAGAATGATAGCAAGTTATTTACAGCTTTTACAAAGAAAATATCAGGGAAATCTTGACGAGAAGGCTGATAAATATATCTATTTTGCTGTGGATGGTGCTTCCCGTATGCAAAATCTGATAAATGATCTTCTGGAATTTTCTCGAGTAACTACAAGAGCCAGCGAATTCGAGCCTACAGATTTACAATCTATTCTGGATCAGGTGTTACTTGATTTGGAGGTATCCATAAAAGAAAGCGACGCCAGTATATCTTATGGTTCATTACCTGTAGTAATGGCAGATTCCGTCCAGTTTACTCAGCTGTTCCAGAACCTTATAAGCAACGCTGTAAAATTCCACAGTGAAAAAGTCCCGAAAATTGAGATTTCTGCCAAAAAAGAGACTGATCAATGGTTATTTTCAGTAAAGGATAATGGAATTGGAATTGACCCTAAATATTCTGAGAGAATTTTTGAAGTTTTTAAAAGACTTAACAAAAGAGAAGAATATCCAGGAACAGGGATAGGGCTTTCAATTTGCAAAAAAATAGTAGAAAGACATGGAGGACGGATTTGGGTAGAATCCGATCCAGGTAAAGGTTCGACTTTTTACTTCACTTTACCAGTAACTTCTATAAATGTCTTATGACAATGACTCAGTACCAAAATCTAGTGATGGATGTAAAATTCAAAATCACTAGATTTTGTAAATGGTCACCATCCGTGTAATACAACTTAATGATTCAAGTCTTTAGATAGCGAATATTGATTTTGATAAAAACTGGATTCTTCTTGCTAATTCAGATTTTCTATCAAAAATGCAAAAATCACTGGATTTTGGAACAGAGTCATGACAATGACTTTACTATAAATGACTTTACTATAAATTTCATAATACTTACCTTACCGTGAAATCCTGATAACGACTATACCCTAAAAGAAGTTCGATCTTTATAAGTTTGGTTCATATTCGACAACTAGTGTCATGAAAATTTAGTTATTGGTAATCTAATGAGCTCAAAATCGTTGTATACTGATGAGAAACTACCAAGATTATGCTCAATAATTAAATTGCCAAGACACTAGTCTCGTGAAAGCTCAAAATTTTTGACATATAACAGGATGGTCATATAAATGAGAACTCGAATAGCATTTAAACCGGTAGAGATTCTTGTAGTAGAAGACAGTAAAGGCGATATTGGACTGATAGAAGAAGGGTTCGAAGATGCAAAAATCGGGAACATCCTTCATATTGTAGAGGATGGAGAAGAAGCAATAGCTTTTTTACGCGGTGAAGGACAGTTTTCAGGCTCTCCGCGTCCGGATATAATACTTCTGGATTTAAATTTGCCAAAAAAAGACGGGCGCGAGGTTCTTGAGGAAGTAAAAGGCGATGATGAACTTAAAAACATACCTATTGTGGTTTTAACCACTTCGAAAGCTGAGGAGGACATCCTGAGATCTTATAATCTTCATGCCAATGCATATATAACTAAACCTGTTGATTTTGACCAGTTTCTGGACGTAGTTAGATCCATAGAAAACTTCTGGCTTGAAATTGTAAAGTTACCATCGAAGTAAGACCCGAATTACCTGGATAGGACGGTTTGACTATGAATAAAAAAGTAAAAATCTTGCTTTTTGAGGACAATCCTGGGGATGCAGGTTTAATTGAAGAGATGCTCGAAGAGTTCGCTGACTTTCAATACGAATTTAAAACCGTTCAGACCCTGAATGAAGGTTTGAGCCTTCTTAAAAAGAATCGACTTGATATAATATTATCTGACCTGGGATTGCCAGATAGTTATGGCATTGATACCTTTCTTGAAATTCATGCAAGGAACTCACGAATTCCCATTATAATTCTAACGGGGATGAATGATGAGAAAATAGGAGTCGAGGCTGTAAAGAAAGGCGCTCAGGATTATCTGGTCAAAGGGCAGGTAGATGGCAGATTATTGAGACGTTCTATCCAGTACTCCATTGAGCGTAAAAAAGCAGAGGAAAGAGTTCAGAACTTAGCGAATATAGTGGAATCTTCAAATGATGCTATTGTAACTCGGTCTCTTGACGGTTTTATTACTAGCTGGAACCTGGGGGCAGAACAAATCTATGGGTATCCAGCAGAAGAGGTTTTGGGGAAGCCTGCAACAGTCTTAATACCTTGCTCATTGAAGAATGAAATACAAAAACTGACTGAGATGATAAAACAGGGAGAAAAGATTCACCAGTATGAGACTTCACGGTTAAGAAAAGACGGTAAGGTTATCGATGTCTCAATGACTCTTTCTCCGGTTTTCGATATATCTGGAGAGCTTATGGCTATCTCGGTTATTGCCAGAGATATAACTGAGAGTAAAAAAGCCGAAGAAAGGCTTCATAAAAGTGAGGAAAGGTATAGGATCGTTACGGAACAGACAGGACAGCTAATATATGAGCACGATATGGAAGAAAACAAAATATACTGGGCAGGTACCATAGAGGAGATTACAGGATATGCTCAGGAAGAACTGCTGAACACTGGCATTGAATTATGGATAAACAATGTTCACCCTGAAGATCAGAAGAAAGTCTGGAATCAAAAGATAAAAGGTTGCGGCCAGAACGTAAAGAACACTGAAAATAAGAGAAACTTCCACCTGGAGTATCGTTTTAGAAGGAAGGACGGAGAATATATCCATATTGAAGATCATGGGGTCTGTCTTCAAAAGGGAAATTATCTTACAAATAAAGTCCTCGGAATAATGAAAGATATCACAGAGCGTAAACGGACAGAAGAAGCTCTACGAAGGTCTGAGGAGCGCTTTCGCCTCGCTCTGAGAGGCTCAAGAATCGTTATGTTCAGTCAGGATCTCGAACTGAGGTATACATGGGTCTACAACCCTGCACCTGGCTTTAAAATCGAGGACGTCCTGGGTAGGCGTGACTACGATATATACCAGCTAGAAGATGCCGAAATATTTACTGCTATCAAGCGTCAGGTCTTAGCTAGCGGTGTCGGCCGGCGTGATGAGGTCGTCACCCATAGGCCGGCTTCTGCTGGTGGTAACATGGTCCACGACATGACAACCGAGCCATTGTGCGATTCTATAGGAACTATCATCGGAGTTATTTGTGTAGCAATGGATATTACTGAGAAAAAAGAGGCTGAAAGCTTCCTGAAAAAAATTGAAGAAGCCCGTAAAAAGGAAATTCATCATAGAATAAAAAATAATCTGCAGGTAATCTCGTCTCTGCTCGACCTGCAGGCTGAAAAATTTGCTGGTAATGAGATTTATGATACTTCAAAGGTGCTTGCAGCTTTCAGGGACAGCCAGAACAGAGTTATCTCTATGGCTTTAATCCATGAAGAACTGTATGGGTCAAAAGAAGTCAGTATTCTTAATTTCGCAACTTACTTGCAAAAGCTGACTGAGGAGCTCTTCAGATGTTATAACGTTGGAGCTTCAGGGACCGAAATGGTTCTGGAAATAGAGGAGAATATTTTCTTTGATATGGACACTGCAGTTCCGTTAGGAATGATTGTCAATGAACTGGTTTCAAATTCCCTCAAACATGCATTCCCAGGTGGAAAAACAGGAAAAGTTCAGATAAAGCTTTCCAGGGAAATAAGTGAAAAGTTTGGACATAGCGAAATCGAAGACAGTAACGAGGCACGTAAAGGTGCCAGTTATATACTGATCGTCTCAGATAACGGAGTAGGTATACCTGAAAGCATCAGTCTGGAAGACTCCGATACCCTTGGAATACAACTGGTAACTATCCTGGTAGACCAGTTAGACGGAGAACTTGACTTGAATAGGACATCTGGAGCTGAATTCACTATAAAAATCAAAGTGGCGGAGAATAAGTAAAAAGAACATAAAAGGTAAGATTGAGGATGAACAGGGAACTATAAGATTTTAGCTCATATGATTTTAGTTCATATGATTTTGTCTCATATGATTTTAGCTCATAAAGATTTTAGCTCATAAAGATTTCAGTTAATCGATATTTTTTTGAGAGTTTCTTTAATATTATCTTTATATACACCGCCATGATAACAGACGATTTTGTCAATATCATAATCAAGGAGCGTTTTTATAGATTTCTTCGCCTGATCCATATCAAGAGTAGCCGTTGGGTGTGAAATAACAAGTTCACCGTCTTGAAGGAACAAAGCATCACCTGCAATCAAGGTTTTAGATTCATGCAAGTACAAGCAGATATGACCATGAGCCTGTTCCAAAACCAATATAATGCCAGAATAGGAGTTATAATATTGGTGGTATAGTAGATTAGATAATGTTTTGGGATAGGCTTGATAAAAAGGAAAATTGAGTACGACTACGTTACCTTATTGAGTTCTTGAATACAGTTAGAACTCTCAGTATTATTACAAAAATCAAAAAGGAGTATGGAATACTTGAGTAAGATAAGAAGTATGATTTTCTATATAAAAAATATGTTACTATTCAGGTAGCCTTTTTAGGGCTACACAATTTTTCCTCTTTTCGAGGAA
>NZ_LMVP01000093.1 GCF_002287235.1 Methanosarcina spelaei | reverse complement strand
CGGGGAAGTTTTCCATCCCCGCAGCAAGCTAGCGGGGTATTCGACTGAAATAAAAAATGAGCTTCAGGTGAACAAAAAAATTTTAAATGTGTCTCTCGACTCTCTTGGTGGATAGGACATAATGATTAGTCCCTTGAACAAAAAGTAACTTGTTGGACTTTTGATGATCCTATGGAAATTGGAGCGTTATAAAACCTCAGATTTCCAATTTTTGAGAGTTTTTTCGGCTCTTCGCTATTTCATGTGGGTAATTTGAATTTTAGTTTCCCTAATTTTAGACAGATCATATTAATAAAATATATGCTTTTAAACCCTCTTGCAGTTCTTTTTGCAACTGTACGATACTGTTAATTCCCTCGAGAATTCCATTGATTATTTTTTAATTAAAGTATAGCACAACTCTCAGAACTAGTGGTATTATGGGAGTCGTAACCGCTCTCGATAACCAAACTGAAATCAAACCACATTAGAAACCTATTCCAGATTTCTTCATTCGTTGTCAAATTCATTGGAAACAATGTTATCTCTTTTAATTGAGAGACAAATTAGTCTAAATTTTAATTATACATATTAATTTTAAACTTATATCATTAAATTTGTATTAAATTGTCTTTTATATATACCATCTGAATATGGGTTAAGATGTTTACTTATATATATGTTTCCCGGCCAAATAATATAACAATCAAAAATTAGGAAATTTATTTCATGGCAAAGTAAGTGTAAAAATTGCATTGTTAGACAATTTGGCCAGAAAACATATAAAGAATCAACAAAGAGGAATTTATGGAGTTCTAAAGTAATTTGTCGCCCAGCACTATATAGGCAGTTCCCATTATTGTCGAAATTAATCATTGCGAAATGGGAATTAAATCAAAATGAAAATAAACTCAAAGATAGTTTTTCTGTGTCCCACTTAAATTATTATGACTTAGATACATAATGAACTTATGAAGCAATTATATTTAATTAAAATCTTTCCTCAAGAGTGGATAAGGTGTTGAAACATGAGAACTCGTTACAAAATAGAGATCGGGTTTGTACTATTAATAATCATTTCTGTAGGGTTGCTGTCTATCTGGTGGCAAGACCAGAAGCAGAAAATGTATAATAATAGTTTCACAAGTATTTATGATTACGATGTAATATTAACTACGGACTCGACCTTGAACAACGCAACTCTTTACCTTCCACTTCCGGTGATAAACAATACGTCATCCGTGGGCGTGGATACCGTAGAGCATCACTTTAATAACAATGATCCTTCATGGGAATACGCTCTAGTGGATACGGAACACGGGCTCATGCTATCTATGAAAAATGAGAAGGCAAGAAGTATAGATCTTAGTACAATGGTATTTTCTAACCAGACCATAGATACAATGAACCCTTTGGGCAATGAAATGGTTCTTATGCCCAAATACAATCTTACGCATAATGTCAATGCTAGCGGAGTATATTCACGGACGTCTGAGCAATTTGATTATGAAAGCCGGGTGTATGCCTCCTATGAGACCTCCTCGAATGCAAATACCAGCATTTCGATCTACTTGGATGCACGTAATGAATGGTGGATCGGAGGATGGCAGTCTAATAGTTATAGGGAAAAAGTGGAAATTATATTATCCGGATCTCAGGATGGATGGACAGCAGTAAATGGGGAGCTTGTTACAGGAGAAGGAACATATGAGATATAATGTGAAATGCCACCCGTTAAAACCGGTAGCTTCCTTATTCATCGCCTATTGCTTTTATTACAGATAAGCTATACTCTAATCTTAGTTTTACTGACTTGATACCTTTCAGGCAGCTTTCTTTGCCTTTGTAACGCTGACTTAAAGCTATAATCTACCTGTTTCTTGCCTTAGCCTAAAGTGGTATTCTCTTGTCTACCTGTGTATACTTCAAATTCAGATATTATCCCCCTATTTGCAAAACCTATGTTAAAATTTATTGCAAATATGATATGAGATCAGTATAAAAACATACAAATCGTATATTAGAAATTTAAAATCTTGGAATTATGTTTGTTTTTCCTGGAACCCGTTTATTCTGGCGAACCTTAACTTAGCTAATCTTTACTTCCCGTAATATATTGCGGATTACTTATTGAAAAATATGTTGTGTAGGATTGATTGAACTTGATATAAACTCCTGATTGACAAAAAGTAAAGAGAAATTTAAAGAATGCTGAGCCTAAAAAATTAGATAAGTTGAGCATATAAAATATTGAAGAGTATCTCGATCTTAGTTTTCTCAGTAGAACTTAGAAAAGTACTAATAATTTAAAGAAGCTTAAAAAAAAGGTGCTTTAAATATGCCTTTTCATGTGATGTTAATCCCGACCCTTGGTTGTCCTGCTAACTGCAGCTACTGCTGGAGTTCCGAAGAAAAATCCCCGATAATGAGCATTGAAACGATAAAAGAAGTTGTTGAGTGGCTTAAAACTTTCAGGGGAGATTCGGTTACTTTCACATTCCATGGAGGAGAACCGCTCCTGGCTGGAGCGGAATTTTATCGGGAAGCACTGCCGCTTCTGGTTGAGGGTTTGAGCCCAAGGAGAATCGCTTTTGCGATACAGACAAACCTCTGGAAAATGACCCCTGAAATAGCCGAAATTTTTGCGGAATATGGGGTTCCTATAGGCTCCAGCCTGGACGGCCCAAAAGAACTTAATGACCTGCAGAGGGGAAAAGGATACTACGACAAAACCATGAGAGGTTATGAAATTGCCAGGGAACACGAGCTTAATGTGAGGTTCATTACAACTTTTACTTCTCATTCCGTAAAACAAAAGGAAGAGATTTTTAATTTTTATCTTGAGAAAGGATTGACACTCAAGCTCCACCCTTGCCTGCCTTCATTAAAAGATGACAATCCTGAGAGATGGACTCTCGATCCTGAGGAGTATGGAGAACTCCTGATCTATCTTCTGGATAAATATCTGGAAAACCTGGGCCGGATTGAGGTTATGAACATTGATCACCTGTGCAAATGTGTTTTCACAGGCCATGGCACGGTCTGCACCTATGTTGACTGTATGGGAGATACCTTTGCAGTTGGCCCTGACGGAGATATATACCCCTGTTATCGTTTTATAGGAATGCCCGAATATGTCATGGGCAATGTCTATGACCGTCCGAGCATGGCAGACCTCGCTCAATCCGAAGCCTGGAAGAAAATGCACAAGTTTAAAGAATATGTGGACATTGCATGCAGCAAATGCGCCCATATCAAATATTGCAGAGGCGGATGCCCGTACAATGCGATAGTGCCCACGAGCGGCGAGATAGAGGGTGTAGACCCGCACTGCCTGGCCTACAAGATGATTTTTGATGAAATTAACAAGCGTGTCAACGAGGAAATGTTCGGGGGTTCAGATATGGATAGCATGTTCTCGCCCAGCAGCATGAGACCTTCAAAACCCGGGATAATGTCCCTCATGCTTAAGAAACTCTAACGGAAGCTCAAAAATACGTGAGCTTATGAACTTGTATAAATTCGTGTGAATCAATTATGTTTTTGAAATGAAGAAAGATTTTGAGCGGTGTTACTAATTAGAAAAAGTTTAAAAAATAGTAGCAATGCTTCTTGTTATTGCTACTGTTGTTTTTGCAGCCGGCTGTACTGAAAAGACAACAAACTCAGAAAATGAGATTTCAGAAAATAAATCACATATCCACTAATGGAACTATAAGTGTCTAAACCACAAGCAACAACACTGAAACATTTGTCAGTAATAGTGGAAACAAATGTTGAATGAACTAAGGCACCATTCAAAGGATGTCGTGCCCCACTAATAATTTTTACAACAGCCTTATTGACTTCGCATAGGCTCTGTATGTAACAAATAAGTAACTACTTAGCCTGGATAAAACAATATCTTTAGTCATCTTTAGTAAATATAATGGGTAAATTTTTCTAAACTGATTTTCTTCAGTTATTGGTAATGATAACGTCTTTTCTTCTTGACTGGTTGTAGACTTGTTGATATTTGCAGTTATCAAGTACATTGAGTTCAACATAAATCTTGACAGATATATTTTCGTAGCTATGGATGCGTAAAGCACCAAAAGTACCTATTATCAAATGCACCTATTATCAAACGCACCTATTATCGAATGCACTTATCCAGAATAAATTACGGCCAGTGACTATATAATATTAAATTTCACATGGTTTAATCGAATTATCGGCTTAAACAACTGTAAGACCGTGAGGGTTCAGTTATATATTGAATATGAGTCAAGGCAATTTTCTCATATATAAACTTTTTAGCCAAAGTATCTAACAATCAAAGAATAGGAAATAACTGCAAATTCAAAATGAGTACGAAAACCACATAGTTAGAGAATTTGGACAGAGCACTTATAAGGAATTAATAAAAAGGAGTTTGTGGAGTTTGAATGTGCTTCCCAATATCATCTGACTCCATAATCTGACTCCATAATCTGACTCCATAGATGTAATGTAAGAAATACTCAATAAAATGCTCCCATGATGATTTAAATAACCAATCAAACTAAATTTATAATTAATTTTCTACCCTGTACTAAATCCATAAATCAAGAGCAGGAGAATCTTAATGAAACAATTAAATTTATTTTCCATATTATTTACATCTATTCTGCTTTTTCTAACTCCGAATCTCGCAGCAGCTATATATAGTTCAGAAGCTGCCGAAATCCCATACCAGATAAATAACTCTGACCGTATTGTTATAGGCACGGTAAGCGAGATTCATGTAGCTGACTATTACACAAATAACACAATTACAATAAAAGAATGGCTCTACAATCCTCTACCAATAAAGACCATAATAATAAGAACTAACATAGGGGCAAATGCCTCTACTGAAGACGAAGCAGAGTTTACTGAGAACGAGTCCGTACTCCTGATGCTAAAAGACCAGAGACCCGATAAAGGAGTTTTTCAAATGTCTCTTGGCTTTTTGGGAAAACACCAGGTTTCGGATAGAGATGCAGTAATCGAGGCATTGAAAGCTCAGGGTAAGTGGAAGGAAGAAGATAAGAAAGGAAATAAGGAAGAAAATAAGAAAGAAAAAAAGGCAAATGATACCGAAATGGTAGAGGATATAGAAAAAGTGGGCAATCAGAAGGAGGATATAACTGAAAACAAGACAGTTAATAACGGAAAAGTCAAGAATACAGGAACAAGAGGTGAGCAGGAAGAAAAATCCAATACCACTGAAGAATCAAAAAAAGTTCCTTTTATAAGTTCTTTCTGTGTGCTTGCAATAGTACTTATGACATTTATGATGTATGCAAGGAGTATAAAGCGATAAATATCAATATTTCTATAAAGTGTTATTTCGTTCTATTCACCAAGGCTAGTGAGGAAGAAAACCTACCCTCTTTATCAGACTCTATTTATTTTGTTTTACTTTGAGATTATTTCAGTCGAATACCCCGCTAGCTTGCTGCGGGGATGGAAACTTCCCCGGTAACCGTTGATAATAATAAAATTTCTCAATTCCATTTTCGATTACTAACTTCTGCTCACACTAAATTGTTTAGGGTTATTATTTCCTTTAACGGAATTTTGAGCGGTGGCGCGAACATACCCCGTTGCTTGCAGCGGGGTGCGCCAGCGCAACTTTGATTTTGGCTTACAAAATATTTTTTATTCTTAAGAGACCTAATTAATGAGTGTTTGCAAAAATATTCTAAGTTCAGACTTTTTTGATAATCGTAGTGTTATAAAAGACAGATACTTCTTGGGGATAAAAGATGGAAAGTAAAACTGCATCAACAACGCTGACTACCACTTTTTTGATTCCACTCTCATTGATTCCAATTTCATTGATTCCAATTTCATTGATTCCACTCTCATTGATTCCAATTTCATTGATTCCAATTTCGTTTATGACAACGACTAATGAAGTACGTAGACAACATATTCTCACAAGAATTCTGGGAATAGCAATACTTATGGTTTTAATACTGGTGAGCATCGCAGGTGCAGCTCCATTTGCATATGTGACGAGTATTGGAGTCCACACTGGAGCTGTCTTTGTAATTGACACAGCAACTGACAATCTTAAAACAGTGGTGCCTGTGGAAGGCTGGGCTGGAGAAGCCGCAATCAACCCTGCAGGAACAAAGGTGTATGTGACGGACTCATCAGGATTCAGTACCAACATCTTTGTAATTGACACAGCAACAAATACTGTTAATGCAGTAGTGGATGTGGGAGGTTACCCAGTTGGAGTTGCGGTTAACCCTAAAGGATCAAGAGTTTATGTGACAAGGCGTTGTAGTAGTGTGGATGATGGCAACAACGTCTCTATAATTGACACATCTACAAACACTGTAATCGACTCGATTAATGTTGGGCTGAACATTTACAATATTGCATTCTCACCAGATGGGAAAAAAATCTATGCTACGAATAATCGCAACAACACTATTTCTGTGATTGACGTAACTACCAAAAAAATCATAGCCTCTGTACATGTAGGAGACTATCCGACTGAAATTGCAACCAGTCCTGATGGAAATAAGGTGTATGTGATTAATTCAGGCAGCAATACTGTCTCTGTAGTTGATACAGCTATAAACAATGTTACAGGAAATGTGTCTGTAGGAGAGGGGCCCAGTGATATTGCAGTCAGTCCTGATGGAACGAACGTATACGTGACAAATTGGCGAAGTAACAATGTTTCTGTAATTAACGCAGCAACAAATACTGTTATAGCTACAATACCTGTAGGACTAACTCCTTTTGGAGTTGCGATCACCCCAGATGGAAAAAAAGTGTATGTGGCAAACTCTGCCATATACTCCAGTGACTACGAAGATAATAACGTCTCTGTAATTGACACAGTTACAAACAAAGTTACAGCAACTGTGAATACAAGAAAATATACTATGAACTGTCCTACTGGAGTTGTCATAGGACCATCCGTAAAAGATGGAAACGATTCGAGCAAAATTAACTCTATTCCAGGCTTCGGATTATTGGGCGGTTTGGTCTGTCTGTTTTTAGTACAGAGGCTCAGAAAGAAGTAGTATGAGTCCTGGACAATTGAAGTTGTTAACCAATCTGTACCTCAACTACGTAAGTTATGTTTTTTATTTGCTGAGAAAAAAGACTTATAAATTCTATGAATTAAAAACAAAGAACTGTTAATTTAAAGAAATGTCTAAATAATTTGCTTTGTTTTTAAAATGGTTTATATATATCCACTTTCTAAACTAAGAATATGGAAGAGGGCAAAATGAAGAATACAATCACGAGAAGTTTTGAGCTTCAGGACTACAGGATAGAAGGAACCGAGCTTTCCGGCTTCTGGGCAGACTTAACAAGCAAAGAAGAATTGATAGTTGAGGTAAATTACATCCCTGAAAAGAAAAAAATCTTCAGTCCTGCAGAAATCGAAAAATTTGTGCTGAGAATCCGTGATAAATGCGGTAGCTTTGAGGCTCAACTTCCTGAAAATATAAAATGCGAAGTCACCTTTAAGAATTTCGGAGAAAAAACTTACAGAACCTGCCAGCCTGATTTTGAACTGGAACCAAGGGAACTGGAAGAAATTCAGGTTGCTTACCGTTTCTACGTTGAATACTACATATAATTCGCATTGCGTTTGATCTGAAAGTTTAAAATTCGCAGTTTGAATTAGGCAGTTTAAATTAGGCAATTTAAATTAGGCAATTTAAATTAGGCAGTTTAAATTAGGCAGTTTAAAATTCCCAGTTTAAATCCGATAGTTTAAAATCCAGATTTAAGGAAGACTTGATCGATCATCTGATAAATTAGAAAGTTCAGGTTCGTAATTGGTTTGGAGTCAAAGAACTAGAAGTTGTGAGTGTGAAGTTCATTATAAGCATTTTATAAGCTTAGGTCACAGCGTTAAAAATAGCAATAAGGTTTCACATTAAAAAACTTATAAATATGTGTGTCGATCTATAGTCGTGATTAACATGAAGAATAGACCTTCTTAATTATTACTTATCGTTTTCTTCGCAATTCTTTTCGTTCCAATGATATTATTATCGAAAGAACTCGATTTTGGAATTATTTCAATGTCAGTTTTTGGATCATTAATAGGATCTCTGATCCTATATTTTGTTATAACCCTGATTATAAATATATACAACAGGCTACATCCTTTTTGATTTTTCCTGGTCATTCTTCAGTTCAAAAACGATAGAAGTTTATCCAAGTTCAGTACTTCGCTAATTTTTCATTTTGTATAAATGAGGTCATTCGAAACCTATAT
>NZ_LMVP01000092.1 GCF_002287235.1 Methanosarcina spelaei | reverse complement strand
ATTCTCGCGGCGCTCAAAGGAGCGCCGCTAACTATACCCTGAATAGTTACAAAATTTGATGTATAGCTAAGTAACTTAGAGCCTATCCGAAAAGTCAGTAATACATATCGAAAAGTTGCAATAGATCTAATATCCTGGCATTCGTTCCGGTTTTGCATATTGCATATTGTAAAAATTATAGCAGGTAACTACTTTTCGGATAGGCTCTTAGCTTACTATACACTCGTTTTGTCTTTTACAGATTATCTTTTACAGAATATCTTTTACAGAATATCTTTTACAGAATATCTTTTACAGAATATCTTTTACAGAATATCTTTTACAGAATATCTTTTACAGAATATCTTTTACAGATTATCCTTTCAAGGTAATCCTTTTGGGATTGCTCTCAAATTTGTTTTATTCAGGCATTGTAGGCGTCATAGAGCTGCCAGATCCATATCAGCGGCCACAATAAAAATCCAGCCCCGAAAATGTGCATTGTCCCTGTGATAATGAAGGCTATCCAGATACCTAATGCCTTGAACAGATGTCCTTTTACAAGCTGGCCCAGGCCAGGAAAGAAAAACGAAAATAAGGCTGGAATTCCGTGCGTTCTGCAATAGTTCATAGAACTTACCTTCTTTAAGTACTTAATAAGAGGATGAATATAAATTGTTTAACATAAAAAGACCTTTCCCTTCAATATAAAAATTTTTGTTTTTAAAGACTTTCTCTAAAAGTACACTTTCTAAAACGAGTTAAACATCCTCTACAAATTAACATTTATAATAAAAGTTTCTTAACCTACTTCTCATGCATTATAGGCATCGTATATTTGTGCTATCCAGACGATTATTCCAATTAAGAGCCCGATTCCGATGACGCTCATAAACAGACTGATTAGCAAAGCTGCCCAGATACCAACTGCTTTGGATACCTGTCCTTTTACAAGCTGTCCCAGACCAGGAATGAAAAAAGAGAACAACGCTGGAACTCCATGGGTTTTTTTGCAGTAAGAGTTCATATAACCACCTTTTTATTATCAATGGCAGAATAATAGATTTTTATAAAATATATTGATGGCGAATATAAATAATTTAACTTGCAGACATTCTCTTTTGAAGATTACAACATAGTTTTGGCAGTAAATTGAAAAATTCTCAAGTTGAACTCTTAAGTTGAATCCTTAGCTTTAATCTTTAAGTTCGATCCTTTC
Organism: Methanosarcina spelaei; assembly: GCF_002287235.1. Taxonomy (GTDB): domain Archaea; phylum Halobacteriota; class Methanosarcinia; order Methanosarcinales; family Methanosarcinaceae; genus Methanosarcina; species Methanosarcina spelaei. Next base: position 7,068 of record NZ_LMVP01000092.1, on the reverse strand, counting down.
ATCCAACTTCTTGAAAATATATCCCAAAATTAATAAATATATATATTATTAAACTATGAGATATATCTCAACTGCAATCCAAAAAAGAATTGACTGTGTAACTTAACTTTTTAGGTAAATTTCTGAAAAACGTTATTTTTCAACCTGCTATGTATGGTTGTTTGGTTTAATTTATAGGTACGGAGTTTGATTATGGATAAAGAGGATAGTAATAATTCAATCTGGAAACGAGTTAAGTCAATGTGGAACTCATTACCAGAACTTCTAAAATTATTAGGTACCATACTGAGTATAGCAATTGCCCTAAAAGCTCTTTTTCCTGCAGCTGCAGTAGGAATTAGCAATTTTGATGCAGGCCCGGAAACTATCGGATCCGGAGGATCATCAGTTTTGAACTGGGAAGTTTCTGGAGCTGACAATATTACAATAGAGCCTGGTATAGGACCTGTAAGTCCAAATGGGTCCACTTCTGTATCCCCTTTAGAGACTACAACCTATAAATTGATAGCGAATGGTAAAGGAAATGAAAAAGTAGCTCTCTGCACGGTCACGGTTAATAATGGGTCTCAAGAGCCTCTTCTCATCAGCTCGTTTGATGCAAGCCCTGATACCATAACACCAGGCGAGAGTGCAATCCTGAACTGGCACGTCTCAGGGGTTTCGAACGTTACCATTGAACCTGATATAGGAGTTGTAGAACCTACCGGAACATTGAATGTGTCTCCTACCGGCACTACGACATACAAACTTACAGCTTCAAACGGTGAGAAAGAAGATGCATCTTACTGTACTGTTGCAGTTGAGGAAAATGCTGCCTCCTCTGAAAACGTTTCCGCATCAAATCTTCCGTCTACAGAAGAAAGTCTGACATCTCAGGAGAGTTCATCGACTAAGGAAAATCCTACATCGGAAGATAATCAGGCTTCTAACGACAATGAGGCTTCCAAAGATAATCAGGCATCTCAGGAAAGCCAGACATCACAAAATGATTCGGTACTTCAGGAGAATCAAACATCTAAAGAAAGCCTTCCATCGATCAGCTCATTTAATGCGAATCCGGATACCATTGAGGGAGGAAAGAGCTCAAAACTTGTCTGGAGAGTTTCTGGTGCCTCGAAAGTTTCGATCAAACCCGGAATCGGAACCGTAGGTTTAACTGGCAGTCAGAGCATATCTCCCAGTAAAACCACGACATATACTCTAACAGCCACAAATGAGTTCGGAAGCACGGAGGCTACCAAAGTCGTACTCGTACAGGAGTCTTCTGCACCTTCTTCTCAAAAGACTGACTCTAACTCTAATACGTCAACTTCAACGCAAGAACAACCCTCATCGACTAATGAGACAAAACTCAATAGTTCCACCTCAGGGACTGGATCCTCCACAAATGAGACGCAGTAAAAAACTTAATCTATTATTAATCTCTAACCTGAGACAAGCATTTAACTTCGATGCGTAACTTTGAATAAAGGAACATTTCCAGTAAAAAAGAAACTTCCAAAAAAAGAAAAATTTCCGGAAAAAATCCATAAGAAAAATTCCTGCCAGAACTATGATTTGCAAAAAATCGACTTCAAACCCTTTGGAATGGGACCCACCTGCCCCTTCAACAGTTTATATCAAGATTAAAAACATACCGTACGAGACTTTCAAAGCACGGCTAAACGAGGGGCTGGTTACAACTGAACTTGACCAGATTCGGTGCCGGCTGGAAAGAAGAATCTACTGCTGTGAAGTCTGTTCCAAGCACGTTAACGGATACTGTGTTATTACAAACAGGAAAATTGAGCCAGGATGGATTTGTAAGTCCTTTGTGCCAAAAGAAGAATTCATATACCTCGATTCGAGGCCTGGTTCAGATACCTCCCCGGATTTCAGATACCTTTCAGAAACCGGACTTAGGAAAAGTTATCTTGAAGATAAAAATCCTGAAGAAAATAACCCGAAAAGTGCTGGGAGTCTCTATGAGGAAGGAGTAACTCTTTACAGGCAGGGTAGGCTCAGGCTTGCACTTGAGGCTTTTGACACTGTACTTTCTGAAAACCCCAGGCATTTTCCAGCTTTGTTTTATAAAGGAAACACCCTGCTAAAACTCAAACGCTATGAAGAAGCTCTTGATATGTTTGAAAGTGCCTCAAGGATAAATCCGGATCATCCGGGGCTCTGGACCAACACCGGGTTTGCACTGGTAAAGCTCGAGCATCTCAGGCAGGCACTTGAAGCTTTCGAGAGGTCCATTTCCCTTAACCCTGTACAGAAAAATGCCTGGGAAGGAAAGGAAGCTGTGCTTGTTCTGGTGCGTAAGTGTGAAGATAAACTGAAAGAACTTGAAAGATCTCTGGAAATGAATCCCGAGGATGCAGGTATCTGGTTTGAGAAAGGTAAGCTGCATTTAAAACTTGGAGAACTTGAAAAATCCAGAGAGGCTTTTGAAAAGGCCCTTGAAGAAAAGCCCGATAACGCAGAGGCCTGGTATCTTAGAGGAAAAATACTTTTTGAAACCGGCTCTGAAAAAGAAGCTCTGCACGCTTTTGAAAATGCAACTCGGAAGAAACCGGACTTTCCTGAAGCTTGGTATGAAAAGGGCAGGGTTTTCCTGAAGCTCGGCAATATGAAAGGAGCAGAAAATGCTTTTAAAATCGCGGCTGACTTGTGGGAAAGTAAGGGGCTCAAAGCAAACGCTGAAACCGCCCGTGAAAGGGTTAAAAGGCTGGCTCTGGAGAAAGATGAATTTTCAAGAAATTAAAAAATTAACAGAGGATTATTCGCCTTACTAATTTTTGTTTTTAGCTCTGTTAGATAAGGAACTTGAAATAATTAAAGGAACTTGAAATAGTTAAAGGAACTTGAAATAGTTAAAGGAACTTGAAATAGTTAAAGGAACTTGAAATAGTTAAAGGAACTTGAAATAGTTAAAGGAACTTGAAATAGTTTAAGGAACTTGAAATAGTTAAAGGAACTTGAAATAGTTAAAGGAACTTGAAATAGTTAAAGGAACTTGAAATAATTGAAGGAGGAAAAAACCCTTTCCTCTTTTTAATTGGGAAAACTTCTTTCCTCCTTTATTTCGCTAAACATTATTTGACTTGTCTGTTTTCTATAAGTTCTTATTCCCAATCCAATTAATAAGTAAAGAATTGAAGTAATAACTCCAATGATTGGTGAAATAAGAATTTCTTTTCCTGCTTCAATGGTGATAAAACTTACAACTAAAGGATTTATTAGCGAATCCTCCACCATGTGTAATACAATACCCGGCCAAATCGATTTCGTTATTCTATAAAGCTCAATAAACATCACCGCCCAGAATATTATTGTTATAACCATGAAAATGGTAATTGTAATTCGGCTGGCCGGTAACACTGCTTGAAGATCGGTTTCAGGTAAAAAGACGAGGAAATATGGAAGATGCCAAACTCCCCAAAGACCGCCAACAATGAGATATATTTTCCAATCATCAAAATTTAATTTTGTGAGTTGTGAAGTCAGATAACTATGTAAAGGAGCTCCATCAAAAATATTTTTAATAAAATTAAATAATAGAGTACTGGAAAACACCAAAACTAAAGGTTCTAGGTCGAATGTTGATAAGTCAATCCACTTTGTTGTAACTCCAATTATCAGAACAATTGCTGTTACGACAGGAAAAATCAAAGAAGCAATCAAGTACCATTTTATGTTTCCTTTGAAATTCGGATTGAAACCGAAATCTTTCCAGCTGCCCTTTGAGAGTATGGTAATCGAAATTGCAAACAACATAGGCAATACCAACCATATCCCCATACCAGGAGAATCACCTTTAGTTTGCTCGGAAAGGGTAGAGTCTACAAGAACACCTATCCAACCACTAAGAATAACAAGGACAATAAATACAACAGTATTGCGAATAACTTTTTTATTCATATAATTCTCCACATAGTAAATTTTAATAACTTTTATTAATAAATATTTTTAAAACTTGAACTTAATTATGTTATTCCTATATAATTAAATTGTCCAATGTGTTTAAAGTTCGTTATAGCTGCCAGTGGAAGTTCCAATATTAGTTTTTACTAACTTAAATATATATTTATTTACTTATTTATGTATTCATTTTTATTTCTTTATTTCTTTATTTCTTTATTTTTTATTTTTCTATTTCTTATTTTTTTTATTTATCTATTTGAGATAATCACGGCGTTTTTTAGTAACAATTTCTGTTTTTCCATGCTGACAGGGTTAGTACGTGATCAGGCAATTTAATGCAAATTTTCACGCTTGAGAATATATTTTTTTACAGCAGACACTTTCAAACACGTATCGACTTTTATAGTAAAATCATTAGCAACAACCACTATGATCATAGCAAACTTAAATATTTATATTAGAAAGTGGTAACGCAACTATTAAATAATACTTATCCTGTTATTATTTAGATGGGTTTACTAATTAGATTGTCCTCTCAAATCCAACTGTATGAATAATACTATGTGAATTTTTGTTAAATTAAATCTTCCAGTTAAAATAGATTTTTTGAACATTTACGAGCTCAGGTACGAGACTTATACCAGGTATACCAGGTACAATACTAAAGAATAGTGAAGAAACTATGGCAAAATAATAAGGAATTCAAGGAAAGTAAAATGGAAAAAACTCTTAGGAAATTCTAAGCTGTTTATTGAAATATACAATTTTTACACCAGAATGGAAAAAATAGGCTTCTCAACCCTGAAAATGAGGGAAAAAATTAATATTGTCTTCATTAAAGAGGTCTGACATAATGAAATTTTACAATTTTAAGACATATGTAAAATATGGCTTATTTCTTATATTAATAACTGGTCTGGTCGGCAGTGCTCATGCAGATACAAATCAACTTGTGTATTATAACTGGTCTGAAGATACCGGAAATACTATAGTTGACAATTCAGGACACGGAAATAATGGTGTAAATAATGGCAGTACAACCTTTATTCTGCCAACCGGACAAATAGCAAGACAATTTAACGGACAAAGCCGGATAACAATACCTAATAATGAAGAGCTGGCATTTACTGACCCGCATATAACGTTTGGGGTTTTTTTCCGTTATGATTCAAGCAATCCGGCTCGTAATACATACCTGGTTTCCAAAGGAAATACTGCATTCAGAATCAGCATTGACCATACGAATTCTCTGCTTACATATGAAGTTTATGCAGATGGACAGAACATTCACGGCTCAGGTTCAACTAGCATACAGCCTGATACGGATTATGAAGCTATTGTGACATACGATGGTTCTCACGCTCAACTTTACATTAACGGACTTGCTAATGGAGAAGGTGTGAATTATACGGCTGCAGCTTTAGGCCCGAGCTATATAACGGAAAATTGGACGATAGGCTCATCCTCTGACACTGCATATGGGCTAAACGGGGCAATATATGCTTTTTATTTATATAATAGGACATTGAGTTCACCCGAAATTTTAAATTTATATGAGAGTGATCTCCGCAGTGTAAAGAATTTAAGCAAATGTGGAGGCATTGCTTTATCCTGGGACGATTCAGGGCATATTCAATCGTGTTATGAATACTTGTCGATTTTCCAGAAATATAATGCTAAGTGTACTATAAACGTAAATAATGTAAGTAATCGAAGGCAAGCTGAAATTGAATTAAAAGAACTCAATGCATTGCATTCGGCTGGTTGGGAAATAGCTTTGCATGGGAATAATCATGTAGATTCAGTTCAATTTCTAAACGGCAATACTTCTGAAGTATGGTTAAACCAGGAAATATTTCCGAATATCGTTGAAATTACCCGTTATGGTTACCCGGTTTGTACCTTCGCATATCCTTACTCAAGTAGAAATTCAGTTTCCGATGCAGCAGTAGCTCCATACTTCCAAACACTCCGAACGAGAACTCCCACGATAATAAATGGAAACATAAATGAAACAACCCTGGCTTATTACAACTGGGACGATACTCAACTTCTGTATGGTGTGGAAATCGATGACCAGTCAATTGGTGCCAGTCTACCGTCTATCGAGTATGGTATCGATCGTGCAATAAAGACTGGGAGCGTACTTGTGTTATTCGGGCATGCAATTACTCCAAATGTTACAGGGCCATACCAGACTTCGACGTCAAGACTTGACTCAATTTTAAACTATACCTATCAGAATGGTGGAACCTTTTATCTCATGGGAGAGCTTGGGAATTCGTCCTGGAAACAGGTACCCAGATTTTCCAAAGTAACTGCAAATTTCACGGTTTCCCAAAATAATCTATTTGCCGGGGAAAACGTGACATTTGTGGATCACAGCACCAATCAGGCTAATGAACTACTTGACTTTGGTGACAATTCGCCTGCGAGCAGTACTGCAAATGTTGTTCACACATATGCAAAATCAGGAGTTTATAAGGTTAACCTAACAGTAGCAAATGAAATTTCGAGCGATTCAATGGTTCAAACGATTAAGGTTATCCAGGCGACACCTCCATCTGCTGATTTCACCAGTAATTGTACAGAAGGATCTCGGCCGCTAAATATAGCGTTTAAGGACATATCAACCGGACTTCCAGATTCCTGGTCCTGGAATTTCGGGGACGGAAATACCTCAGCAGACAAAAATCCGGTACATGTATACTCAAGTGATGGAGTTTACACTGTTACGTTGAAAGTGACGAATAGCAAAGGATCAAATTCTACTCAAAAAATTAATTACATAGCAGTATCGACAAAACCTCCGTTATCTAGTTTCTATTCCAATATAACGAGTGGAAATATCCCGTTGACCGTTCTGTTCACTGACACCAGTACCGGGTCTCCGGCTTCATGGAACTGGAACTTTGGAGATGGAACGAATTCGACTGAGCAGAACCCGATGCATACTTATTTTTCAGCAGGAACTTATGATGTCACCCTTGTAGTGAGTAACGCCGATGGGAGCACTTCAAAAACAGCTGCAATAACAGCATGTGAAAACGGGGATCCAAACAGCGGAAGCGATGGTTCAAGTGAAGAAAGCAACCACAACAGCGGCGGTGGCGGTAGCAGTGGTGGCGGTGGAGGCGGTGGAGGCGGTGGAGGCGGTGGTTC
>NZ_LMVP01000091.1 GCF_002287235.1 Methanosarcina spelaei | reverse complement strand
GCAGCAGTTCAAAGAATGCTCTATTACCTAATCAGGATTATCAACCATTTTAAGAGTTGTTCCTGGATGACCTTCTTGACCTCCAGGGTTCTTTTCGCTCTTTTTACGGAGACTCTTGGGATTAGGTTTTCCTTTGACAAAAAAATCAGTAGAAGGAGGTTTACTGCTGTTTCTGCTATTTTGATTTAAGCGAGATTCTAAAACTTGCAATTTTTCACTAAGCTGTTTTATTTGAGATTCAAGACTCTCAATGTAAGTTGCAATAACTTCAGGATTTGAAGTACACAGAGCAAGAATCTCTTCACGTTTCATCAAAGATAGAAATAACTCATTGTAAATCCAATTTTTCCTCGAAAAGAGGAAAAATTGTGTAGCCCTAAAAAGGCTACCTGAATAGTAACTCTCTAAGTTCTATTTCAGAAAACCTTTGTTGCTGGAAATCATACTCAAGATCAGTGTTTTTCTTTTTGTTCCGATTGTTTTCTAACTAAGCAATTATTGTTTTTCCCTTTTGTTATTTGGTTGTTATTACCAGGATTGGATTCATTATGACAAATAGTAAGTTTCTATGTGAGAAATGAAATAATCTCCAGTTGTACTGAGATTCAGAACAAAAAGGACCTGAAAATTACTTATGAGCATTTGAAAATAATTTTAACTATGTAACATCGGACGACCTCGAATTGACGTTCAAAAACAAACATGATATTCCTTGAATAACATGCACAACTATATGAAAATGCATGCTGATGGCAGCATTTTCATGCTAAATAAAATGGTTTTTAAGTGAAATCTAAATACAAGGTTTCTACTGATTCAGATTTTGCTGTTAAAACTAATTCTTGACATCTTATTAGAGGAAAATCTCTTTATGTACTCTGGCAAAATGCTTAAATATCTTTATGCTAATTATATATAGAAATTAAATATATCTTATAAGTTTCTTCATAAACATGTATATTCTCTAAAAATATACTGAATACTAACCGTGGAGCAATAACCCGGATGCTACTGACCTATAAAATCAAGCACAATCGAAGTTTTACAGAGGAACTCCAAAAGGCTCGAAAGGTTGTTGAGTTCTGTATTAAACATCAGACTCAAAACCGAGGCCTTAACTCGCCTCCCATACAAAAATCTATTTCTTCTCTCCCCTCTTCCTCTTCATCCTCATTATCAACGTTTTCTGAGTTTTCTTATGACTTTCCTATTATTTCTTCCGCTCCTCCTTCTCTTGGTTCTTTGTCTTCAACTTATTCACTTCAGGTATCTGGACCTCTTTCTCCTGGAGATATAAAGCATATAGGTTTGAAGTCAATTATCTCCTGCCAGATTTTTAAGAAATATTCCCAAAATCAGAACTTCAGATCCGCAAAAAATGTGAAGTTGATTATTCCTTCTCGAGCAATCCGTGTTGACAGGAAGGAGCGAACCATTACAATTCCATGTTTAAAACTTTTACTGAACTATCAATTTTCCAGTAATTTTACAAAAATTTCCCAGATCGAAATCGATAACATCTATGCTTATGTAGCAGTTGTCTTCCCGGATGACGAACCCAAAAATTCAGAGCATTATATAGGAGTTGATCGCAATACTAAAGGACATATTGCAGTTGTAGCGGATCCCGAATCAGGAAAAATCTGGAAGTTAGGAAAAATGCGATACCATACGCATAAAAAATACGAAAACATTAAAAAACGGCTCTATAATATGGGCAAAAGTAAAGAATTAAAAGCTGTAAAAATTAGGGAAAAAAATATTGTAAAGGACTTGAACCATAAAATCAGCCGAAAGATCGTTGATATCGCTCTATATAACGAATATGGTATCAAACTGGAAAACCTTAAAGGAAACCGAAAACTCAACAGCAAGATTGGAGATATAGGAAAAGGCGAGAAAAATAAAAGTAAAAAAAGAAAAGAGGAAAAAGATAGGGACAAAAACAGAAGTAAGGAAATCAACAAATATTCTATCAAAAGTAAAAACACAACTGGAAAACAATCATGGTCTTGTGAATACTCCTTGAACAGCTGGCCATTTCAGCAGCTTCAGCAATTTATTGAATACAAAGCCAGGCTGCTAGGAGTAGAGGTAGTTTATATTGATCCCCATGCGACTAGCAAAAAATGCAGCCGCTGCGGACATAAAGGCAACCGACACAGCAAGCAATTTAAGTGTCCATACTGCGGACACGTTGACCATGCCGATGTTAATGCCGCCTTTAATATAGCATTGACGCCAAAAGGCAGCGGTCAATTCCCTGTAGAAAGAGATGCAGGGAAAGGGAGCACTGATACCCCTCAACGGGTCTTAGGCCGTACCATCTTCAGTAAACGTACAGCCAGAAAAGAAACTTCTCCACAGTTTGCGTGGGAAGTATGTCAGTTTTTAAATTAAGACCTATTCCAAACTTCTTTAATGTATGTAAGTGAAAACCTGTTTACAACTTACGGATATATAAAAAACAAGAAAAGGGAACTAATCCCTTTGACTTACATTTTCAGACAACGTCGGCTGTTTTTTGAACACAATTCTTTTTTGTTCCATTTATTAGTGAAAGTGCTTCAGAGGGGATATACACCTTACCAGTTACTGGAGCATAGACAACTATTCCTTCCAGCTCATGAGCTACATCATTCTTGATAAGAATATTCGTATTCACTGGCAGTTTGGCATCTCCAATTTGTAGCACAGGGTTTGAGGAATCTGTAGTATTTAGCAGATATTCATTTTTATCCAGTTTCCCATCTCCGTTATCTTTGGAGAAAACCTCTCCCACTTCAGTAAAAAGACGCGAGTTAGTCTTGTTAAGGTCAAATCCGAGTTCTTTAGCCATATATCCTGCAATTTCGGTATTATCAACATGACCTGTCAGATAGTCAGGACCATAGGCCCACAGAGGAACATCATCTCCTGAATGCCCATGAGTAGTCCAGCCAATTACTGTGTGATTGCGGCTGATTACCTCACTGATGGCATAGTCAAGTGAGAGACCTTTTCCATTGTTGTAGAGTTTGAGAATTTCAGTTATGTCTTCATCAGTAGCATCAATGCCCCACCAGGTTTTCAGCTGTTTTTTGATATTTTCGGATGAAATATCTGTCCCTATTTTTGTCTCAAGACCAGTAGAACTGAGTTTCATGCCTTTGAGAGGAGCAATTACATCTTCTACCGTTGTGGATGTATAATTAGAGTCAGAGTTGCTGCCAATAGTCATACCGCCTGTATTGTGATCAGGAAAAGCTATAACTAGAGTATTCCCGTCTTTTTTAGCAAAATCAACTGCAACTTTAACAGCTTTATCAAAAGCCAGAAAATCGGTTACAGCGTAGTTTGGATCATTGGCGTGGTTTGCCCAGTCAACCTGACTGCCTTCAACCATTAAGAAGAAGCCATTTTTATCTTGAGATAGCAGTTCAATGGATTTCTCTGTCATTTCTGCAAGAGAAGGCTCTTCAGGTGCAAGTGAAGAACGGTCTATATCCGGCATCATATGGCTACTGGCAAAAAGGCCCCAGGCCCTGCCAGTTGTCAGGTTCATCATTTCATCTCTGCTGTCAACATACTGGTAACACCTGTCAAGAAGTATTTTTGTCAGGTTTTCTCCGTCTGTCCTTTTTCCTCCATCAGCTACAGGTGTGAGATAACTGGAACCGCCACCAAAGACCACATCAATGTTTTCATAAACCATCTGTTTCATAATTTCGGTTTCATTATCTCTGTTATCCACGTGAGCAGCAAAAGCTGCAGGTGTGGCATGGCTCACACGAGAGGTTGCTACAAGTCCCGTAGCCTTGCCTTCTAGCTTTGAACCTTCAAGCACTGTTGCAAGCGGTCTGTACCTTAGTTCTTCAGGCGGAATTTCCAGTGTACTTAACACAGAACAATTGCTTGGCCCGACACTTAAAAAACCGTTAGTAGTTTTATATCCAGAAGCAAATGCGGTTGCAGCTGAAGAAGAGTCAGTAATGACTGAATCAGTGCTATAAGTAGATACCGTTCCAGTCACCATATTGTCAAGCTCAAGAGGTTTTCCACTATACCAGCGAGCTAAAGTTTCCACACTTTGAGAACAACCATCAGGAATCAGGATAATCACGTTCTTTACTTTAGCTTCCGACGTTACGGGAGATTCGCAGTTAGTAGAGTTCGTGAAATTAGCGCTATAATTCGAATCAAATTGTGCAGCTACTGCAGAACTAACATTTCCCAACAGCAAAAGTCCTATTATCGAAATAATTAATAAAGTATCTTTCTCCTTAGTCTCCATAGAATTACCTCAACATTGGAACTAATTTTTCAATCTATAGTTTAACGCTATATAAACAATGCAAGTTCCAATTTTAAAAATGAGGCCTTCTGTATTTGAATCTTTCACATATAGAACATATGTAGGTTCATACTCAATATTTAGGATAGGTAACTATGTGACACTATTTTGCTGTACCAGATGTTTATTAAAATATTTAGATTATATACTCATTTATACACTTGATAGTTTTCCATAAGTTGTATACAAAAGAATACTGCTACAGCCTAACAAAACTTCAGTTTGGAATTGAAATACTCAGAATAGAGAACACAATTTTTTGATATTAGACGAAATTAGTAATGGCTTTACATTCTGTTTTACGGTGAACAAAAAGATAACAAGCAAGTTATGTTTACAAACTTTTAGTAAATTCATGCACGATTTAATTAATATTCTTATTAAAGTAACAACAATACCACAGTTAAACTAAAGGTCCTATGTTTAACAAATAACAAAAAGTAAAACTAAACATATCCAGACATCACCCTGTTGAGTATATTACTTAAACCAGGAGCCAGAATGAGATTATCTGCAGAGATTGCTTCTGCAGAGTATTAGATGGATGCTTAGATGGATGCTTAGATGGATGCTTAAAAATACTTTTTATTTGTGGGCTAAAATTTTAATGAATAAATATACTTTCGGGGTAAAATGATATATTTACTGATGTGCATACATAGGAAGAAAAATTATATATAGTAAATGAGCATTATTCTTTAGTAGCGTGGGATCAGAACACACAAACAAGCCAGAAGGCATGTCAACATCTATTAAATCCAAATTTTCTATGATACTCTCTTTTAAATTGGATTTCATCTCAAATTTCTTCACTCTATTTTTGAAAATATTACTTGCTTCGTACAGAATAGATTATTTTTACGCAAATTGTTTTTGAAAAATATCAAGCTCATAGATTAATGGTTAGTGTAATGGAAGAAAGGTATATACTGGGATTGGAATAAAATGAAAGTCTTACTTTTCATATGCGGAGAAGGGCTCGGCCACACAAGTCGCTGCCTTGCTTTGGGAAAAGAGTTTCTGACTGCAAGGCATGAGGTATACTTTGGGGCATACGGGTACTCAAAAAAACTGGTAGAAAAAACAGGATATCAGGTATATGAGATCCCCCCTGAAATAAAGCTAGTTGGGGAATCAGGAATTTTTGATATCAAAAAATCCATTAAAGAAACCCTAAAAAATACTTCTCCTTCAAAATTCAGGAAGCTTTTGAGGTTGATTGAAGAACTAAAACCTGATATTGTACTTTCGGATGGTTACTATACAGGTATACTTGCTGCACAGACAAAAAAGATTCCTGTGTATTTTATTGGCCACCAGTTCAATATGGTGGAGTTTTTTCAGAAACAGGATTTCCTGATGACAGTAGCAGGAAAACTAATCAAGAGTTTTTATAATTATATCTTCAGAAGCGTAGATGGCATCATTGTGCCCGATTTTCCTCCTCCGTACTCTGTAAATCGAAAAAACTTCAATTTTAAAAAAAGTATTAATAATACCATTTTTTTCAGCGGCCCCCTTATAAGGTACAAGTATAGTGAAGTCGAATCAAAAACCCTCCAGCGCCCCAACGTCCTTTCAACCGTTGGGGCTTTCGGATACAGAGCAACCATATTCAGGAACGTACTTGAGGCTGCAAAACTGGATCAAAGTATTTACTATACCTTTATTTCAGGACCCGGAATAGATCCCAATCAGTTTTCAAAAATCCCGAAAAATGTTGAGTTTACAGGTTTTACAGAAAATCCTTTTCCTTATTACAAAGGCTCTGACCTGGTAATTACTGCAGGAGGACATGGAACAATCCTTGAAAGCCTTTCTTTCGGACTCCCTGTGCTTTCTTTTCCGGACAAAAAGCACATAGAACAGGAAAATAACGCAACTGTACTTGAAGAAGAAGGATACGGAAAGAAAATGAGCTACCTTGCAGAGCCGGAAACTATTCTTGCCTGCATTAGAGGAATTCTGGAGAAGGAAGAGTACTGCAAAAAGACTCGAAGATTGAGAGAACTCGCAGAGGAACTTGACGGACCTGCAACTGTAAGAACGTTTCTTGAAGAAAGGTTAAAAGAAGGTTTAGTGAAATGAAGAATTAAAGAAAAATTAATGATCCAAACCAAAAAGAACAGAAAATAGAGGTTCTGTAGGAATTATCTGGAATAAACAATATCCATTAATTCTAACTGATAATCATGATATCTTTTTGTCAGTTTGTTTTTATCTCTTTGAGTATATGATCTTAATAGGATTTATACACAACCTAACAGCTCATGACATTTGATTCAAAACCTTTTCTATTTTGGAAACTAGAGGTTTTTCAGTTCTCATGTACATATATACAGGAAGTCCTGATCTGGAGAAATTCCGGAAAAACTTCATTGCAAGGTTGTTAAGTCTAGGAAATTCTCTAATTTTCTCGTTTGCAATAAGACTTATAATTCTATCAAAGCTCTGGATATTTGTGGTAAAGTTCATGTCCTCTCGTAACTGCTTATCCATAGAAAAAACAAGTTCAACCCAGGAGATTAGTTCTTTTGTAAGATATCTCTTAGTTCCTCCTTCAACTACAATATATGACCTTCCTTTTTTAATATTTTCAAAATATTCCCTAAATGTTTCCCCTTTTGCAAGGGTGTAGACAGCTCCCATACCTCCTGTATGACTATCTGTAGTTGCAACTAATCCTTTTCCATATTTTCTGGCAAGTGTTGCAGTAATAAGGTTTTTTTCCGCTAAGTTCTGCATATTATATTCGACAACTGGGAACTGTTTTATAAGTTCAGGTATCGCCCAGAGATTAGGACTTCCTTCGTTAAAAAACTGAAACGGATGGTTGTATATATGGGGAAGGTCGTGAGCCTTTAAATAGTGGATAAAGCTTTTGAAGTCATGTTCCTGATTTGCAATCAATTCAAGTTCCTCAAACTCTTCCGAATCCAATTCAAAAACGTTAACGTGAATAGTGTGTCCTATATATTCAGGATCTCTAATTGAAATCTCAACCCCTGGAACCAGTCTTTCTTTATCCCAACCAAGCAAATCGTAAGCTTTGACAGTATCATGGTCTGTAAAAGTCACAAAATCAAGGCCTTGAGATCTTGCTTTTTTAAAAAGTACTGAAGGATGCATTGTCTGAACAGGAGGGACATCGTAGGAGCAGGAAGAGTGTACATGCAGATCCACTTTCTTCCATCCTTCCTGAAGAAGATTTTCAGCAACCTCAGCACTTATCGTGATTTTAGCATCGATTATGTTTTTTCCTTGCATAAACAAGCACGACCATTTTATTCAGAAATTCTTTGCAATGTAATAGGTTATGAATTGTATTCAATTAAAAGAATGCAAAATGACTATAAAGACATTTCGCCAAAAACATATTTTTTTCCTCCTATTATGTATATTCACAAAAAAGTAAATTGATTGATTAAATCAATGTATTCACTAAATACAAAATGAAAAACTAACTAAAAATAAAAAACTAGCCAAAGAAATAAAAATTTATCAGGCGGATTATTTATTTACACACTATGAATGAAACAGATATACGAGCTAAATGCAGGGTTTTTAGGCATTTTTTCAAAAAAATATGTCATTTGGAGGATAATAACATTTCCCAAAGTTTCCGAAATAAACATCTAAAAACATCGTTTTTATTTTGAAAAACAATACTTCATGAGGTTATAATATAGAAAATCGAAAAATATATATGTATGAAATGAATATTATTGATTAGTAACGTGGGACCAAAATCTATGAACAGACCAGAACATAGAAACAGACCAAAATCTATGAACAGACCAAAATCTATGAACAGACCAGAACATAGAAACAGACCAGAACATAGAAACAAACCAGAACATAGAAACAGACCCAAAAACATGTTATCAGTAAGAAGTTTGTTTAAATCTCCCATGTTACTTCTATTACAGTGAGCCAGTAGCCCAAATCTCTTCATTTTCTTTTTTATGACCATTATTCGATAAATTGGCATCTTCTGGACTTCCTGTCACGGCCGGTGAATAATTCCTCATTTTAGCCGGATTAAAATTCCCCAATTTCCAATCC
>NZ_LMVP01000090.1 GCF_002287235.1 Methanosarcina spelaei | reverse complement strand
GAGTGGGACATGGCATTCCTTACAGGACTTCCCATAGATGTAGTTCAGGAATATGTAGAGATAATAAAATTATATGAAAAAGAAAAAAGCAATAAGACTGACAATGAAAATCAGTAACTAAAGAATTGAAAGGTCATATGAACCTATCTAAGGTAATAACTGAGTTAAGTGATGGATATTTCATGCACCTGTTGATATAATCAAAATTTAACGAAGTTGCCAGAGGATAGTCTTCTCTGTGGTCCTTGAATAGCAAACGCAGTCCATTGTCTAGATGTTTTTTCCCATGACCGGAAAAGTAAATGAAAACAAGATCATTGCGGTTTGCATTTTTCAGTATTTTTTCAATTTTGATCCTTGCGTCTACAAAGGTATCATCTATTGATTCTTCGACTTCATCAAACCCACAGACATCCTTATTCAGCAGAACCTCCTTCATTGCGAGAGCGTCAGCTACTGCAAACCTCAGTTGTTTATCAGAATCTGGATAATTATTTCCAATAACAAGCCCGAATCTTTTGCCAGTCATGATGATAATGCGCAATTTATTTATTAGAGCTCATGAAACTACTCAGACCTTCACAGACTGATAGTTGCGGGTTTTCTTCAAAAAATTTAGACAATTTTGTAAGAGGCAATTTTGAAATCTTAACAGTGTTTCCGTCAGGGCACTTTAGTTCGATTTCGGCAGTTGGCCTGTACTCCAGCCAGGTTTTCATTGCTTCAAGAATAACCTCTGCAAAAACCTTTCCGGTTATGCCGAAAACCGCAAGTGTGCTGAAAATGGTTGCCAGATCGGCTTTTTCTCCTTCAGAACAGTTTGATTTTAAAGGCTCGATCCAGCCGTCAGGTATACTCGTGCAAATTGAACTGTATAGCTGACAGCACTGCTCCTGCCAATATTCCGAAGAAGCTTCAACGTCTTCAGACGTGAGTACAATAGAGAAATTAGACTTATCGAGAACTTGCTGTATTCTACCACCAACTGTTCCACAATCTAAGACTTAGGTTTTCTTTAGGGGATATATGATTTAAGATTTTTGTTTTGTAAGAAATAAGAAGCTCGAAAAAAGTGGAGGTTCCTCAAAAATTTTGAAGATAATTTGAAGGTTTAAGCATTAATTGTAAAAAAAGTATAATTTTTTTAAAGAAGCAATCATATGTTCCTTTAAAGAAGAAAATCATAGTTCCCTTAAAAAAGTGAGTTATAGCTTCCTTAAAAAAGAAAGTTATAATTCCCTCAAAAGACGGAACCCAAGATTAGCAAGTCGATTCTCAGTTTTGCGCTTGAAACGACCGGATGAGCGACAGAACCATGTATCGCAGAGCCAGCTGCACCCACGAGAAATACGATCAGGGCTACTTCCATCTTCCCACGCGCCCCCATCCGAAGGAGCATCATTGTAATTCTCGTGCCACTCATCCTGTACCCATTCCCAAACATTTCCGTTAATGTCGTAAAGTCCCCAGGGGTTTGGTTTCTTGCAGCCAATTACATGAGTCTTATTGCCGGCATTTCCGGCATGCCAGACATACTCATCTAGTTTTGACTCATCCTCACCAAAGAAGCACCTGGTTTGTGTGCCGGCACGGCAAGCGTATTCCCATTCTGCTTCTGAGGGTAAGCGGTATTTGTCAGTTTCTTCCTTTTCATTCAGCTTTGTAATAAACTCCTGAACGTCTCTCCAGGAAACCATCTCAACAGGGTGGTCTTCACCTTTGCAGTATGCAGGATTGTTGCCCATTACTTTTTTCCACTGTCTCTGCGTGACAGCCGCTTTACCCAGATAAAAAGTGGAATTAATTTTTACTTTATGAACCGGAGATTCGGAGTCTGATCTGTCCTTTTCTTCTAAAGGTGATCCCATATTGAATTCGCCAGCCGGGATTAGTACAAATTGCATTCCTGTAAAAGAGCTGATAAAGTTGTTAGTATCATCCGGATTATCAGTCAGTTCAAGGATAGATGATTCTTCATTTTCCTCAGTTTTCAGGTAGTATCGAACCGTATTAATGTAATTCTTAATACTCAGCTTATTTCCCAAAAGCCCCACTCCTTGGTTATAGTTTAAAAGTTGTCCGTTTTTACCTCTAAATTTCTATTTTAGATCATTGCTTGTCTATTTTCACTTTTAGTTCTTGTTTTTTTTCGTCTTTAAAATTCTCATTTGTCAATTTTTGTTTTTCATTACAATTTTTCAACTATAGTTCACTTCATGTTTATTAATTTAAAATTTTAATTTTTAGTTGTCGATTTTGATTTCAATTTATCTATTTCAGTTTTGTTTTTAGCTTTTAATGTCAGATTCTAGAACTCTCATTATATCATTGTTGATACAGTTGTTGCATATTGTTGCTTCGGTTATTGATACTGCTGTTGATATGGTTGTTGCATATTGTTGCTTCGGTTGAAATTAAACTTTATTGCCATAAAATACCTGGATTGAGAATCTTTACTTATCCCATCAGAATAAAAAATTATCTAAACTTAAATAGACTGTTAAACGTTTTTAAAAAAACTCATATAACCAAAAGTAAAATATGAGATTGATTTCTCATAGGAAAACCCAGCCAGAATTTCTTATTAAATCAGTTATTAAAGTTTAAAAATCCCAAATCGAAAAATTAATTAAAATTCCCCATCGAAAACACTGGACAAGACTGATTAAAATCCTTAAGCTATAATACCCTTAGCTATAACACCCTTGATTGAATTACTAAACTATAATCCGGGTCAGAACTTCCAGTCATAATCCTTAAACTATAATCTGATCAGACTTCCTTAACCATAATCACGGTCAGAGTCTCTACCCCATAATATGGTCAGAATCCTTAACCTATGCCCTCATAAGAATCCCTAAATTAAGATCCAAAACCCCAGAAGCCCCGAAATCATGGACAATCGAACTGCCCGCTTTTTGAAAACTCGCTTCCAGAACTATTACAAAAATGCCGAAATAGGCCTTCCTGACCACCTGCCTAACAGAGAATGGGCTTTTATCTTCTTTGACGATATGCCTGATAAGATGATGCACAGGCACAAGGCTTTCGGCTCACCTGGTGAAACTCTTGACTATCTTTACGGCATGGCTCCTGCGCATGTTTACAATTCAACTGCATATTACGAATACCCTGACGTACGGAAAATGAACGAAAAGAACTGGTTA
This sequence comes from Methanosarcina spelaei, assembly GCF_002287235.1. GTDB lineage: Archaea > Halobacteriota > Methanosarcinia > Methanosarcinales > Methanosarcinaceae > Methanosarcina > Methanosarcina spelaei. The sequence continues at coordinate 43,271 of NZ_LMVP01000090.1, read as the reverse complement.
GGAGCGGAATTGATTTTTGACCTTGATGCAGACCACCTTCCAGATGCACCAAAAAACTATGCGGATATGCTGGAGCTTGTAAAGAAGGAAACTTTCAAGCTTATGGATTTCCTTTTAGACGATTTCGGGTTTTCGGAGCAGGAGATTGAACTGGTATTCTCCGGAGGAAGAGGATATCATTTCCATGTAAGAAGCCCAAAAGTCCTGAAGCTTGGAAGTGCCGAAAGAAGAGAAATCGTAAATTATCTTAGCGGCAGAGATCTTGATTTTAAATACTTTTTCAAAGAAGTCCCTATGGATGGAGAATTCGGGACTGGCTCAAAGATATTTAAAGGAATGAAAAATGTGCCTTTGAAATGCACACTTGTGGGACACGACTCAGGCTGGGGAAGAAGGATTGCTCTCTATCTTACGGATTATATGAAAGCCGAATGCGGAAAAAGGTACAAAAAAGATATGTTTCCCGAACTTCGCAAATACGAGAAAGTCGGAGACACTACAGTAAAAAAATTAATAAGCCTTTCTAACAGTGAAAATGGCTTAAAGGATATCCTGGAGAAAGGAAGGCTTGACTTTGACGTCAGAAACTTTAAGGATATTGCTGCCTATTTTATGAGAGAGTCTGTTGAAGATTTCCTGCACAGATTCGGAGCCAGCGTTGACGAACCAGTGACTGCGGATATCAAACGTTTGATACGAGTGCCGGGCTCATTGCACGGCGGGTCAGGGATGCTGGTAAAGAAACTTGCCTTGTCCGAGTTAGAGAAGTTTGACCCGCTTACCGATGCTGTTGTCTTTGGCGAAAGACCGGTAAAGGTAACAGTTATAAAACCTTTCTCGGTACAGTTAAAGGGCAAGGACTTAAAAGTAGAAGAGGGCATACAGGAAGTTCCTGAGTATGCAGCAGTGTACTTAATTTGTAGAGGTGTTGCTGAGTATGGACATAGAAGAAATCAGCCAGGTTCTGTATAAGGAAAAAAACCAAACAATAAAGACAATTCCGGCTGATTTTTACCTGGAGGCTGAGAAATATGTCCGGAAACTTGAAGAAGAAATTGAAAAATTAGGTAATTCCCGTTCTCCTGAGTTCAAGATGCTCCATGATGAACATGAAAGAGCACTTTCGGACCTTGAGACTATCTTCATGAAACGGATAGGAAAAGTTATAACCAGAGCAACAATTCAGTCTAATGCAAATAAACCTATTTCAAAGGACATCGAAAAATTACTTCCTGTGGAAAAGAGACTTTATGATCTTGTACTGCAAGGAATTAAAGCCGCAAAAAACGAACTTTTAGGTCCTATTCTGTACCCTGGTTCCGAGAATACCGCAGTCTGGCCTGAAATTGTGGAAAGACAAATCCCTGCCGGTTTCAAAGGAGAACCGGAATCAAAAATAGGGATTCCCGTTATTGCAGCTAGAGGGGAAACAGGAATAGTCCCAGACAAAAACAATATAAATGATGAATACGTTGTTGTCCGAATACTGAAAGATCTCCCGACCTTCACAGGTGCAGACGGCCGAAACTATACTGTCAGTGCCGAAGAAGTCATTGTTTTGCCGCAGCTCAATGCTACAGGGCTGATAAAGCGGAATGCAGCTAAACTGATTGTCGGGCAGGATGACACCGGAAAAGACCAATTTCCCAGAAGGAACTAATTCCCTGAGACTTATAGCTTGTTTTAGCTTGAAAAAGAAGATGGCAGACAGTTTAAAGTGTCGGAGATTCTATCAAACCTTGAAGGTCGGAAAGCCTATCAGGGGAATAGTATGAGTATTTATATGTGTAGCTATATTTGTGTACCTTAACCTTGTTAGCACCAAGCTTTTTGAGAAAAAGCTTGAGCAAAAACCGGGTAGTACTTTAACCTTGTTAGCACCAAGCTTTTTGAGAAAAAGCTTGAGCAAAAACCAGTAATAATTTAAGTTTGTTGGCATCAGGCTTTTTGAGAAAAAGCTTGAGCAAAAACCAGTAATGGTTAATTCAATTGACTCTGTGACCTCGCCTTGATAGAAGATTCCAATTGTAATATCGAGACAGAAAGAGGTCTGAAAATATCAGGTTCATCCAATCAAAGGCTTCCCAAATAAGATATTCCCAGGATCTAAACGCCATACGTAACGCCATACGTATAATTCCATATATTAATAGTGCTTTTCCGCAAAAGCCGGAGAAAGTAAGCTGAATACCAATAATCATTAAAAAGGTGTAAAGAATGAAGATTCCAAAGAAATTCAGGAGTTACTGCCCTTACTGTAAAACTCACCAGGAAATAGTGGTTGAGAGGGTCAAGAAGGGTCAAGCTTCATCCATGACTCACATTGCAAGACAGAAGAAGAGGCAACAAGGCATAGGGAACAGCGGAAAATTCTCCAAGGTGCCCGGTGGCGACAAACCCACAAAACGCATCTGGCTCAGATACCGCTGCACAGTATGTAAAAAAGCCCACCAGAGACCCTGTTTCAGGGCAAAGAAGTTTGAATTCAAGGAGTAAGATAAAATGGTAGATTATATCCAGAGGCCAAAAAGCAGGTTCCTGCGCGTAAAGTGCAACGACTGCGAAAACGAACAGATCATATTCGGAAGTGCCAGCCGTAAAATCACCTGCGTTGTCTGTGGAAGGACCCTTGCCGAACCAACCGGTGGAAAATCGACAATTACTACTCATATTCTGGAAGTGCTTGAATAACCGAACAGATAAAAGCACTTTACAGCCTAGAGTAACACATAATAAAGAGATAAAACTTGAGAAGTGGTGCGAATGGGAAACGATAACTGGCCCGAAGTCGGAGAATTTGTTGTCTGTACTGTAAAGAATGTGACGGATTTCGGAGCCTATGTCGAGCTTGAGGAGTTCGGAGGAAGAGAAGGTTTTATCCATATCTCCGAAATTAAAGCAGGCTGGGTCAAGTACGTCAGGGACTACGTAAGGGAAGGACAGAAGATAGTCTGCAAGGTTCTTAACGTGGACCCTTCCCGCGGCCATATAGACCTTTCATTGAAAGACGTAAACGAACACCAGAGGCGCGCTAAAATCCAGGAATGGAAAAATGAGCAGAAAGCCGCCAAATGGCTCCAGTTCGTGGCTGAAGAGACAAAAACCGAGGAAAGTAACCTGGAAGATTTGCACGAAAAACTCGTAGAAGAGTTCGGAAGTGCATATTCAGCCTTTGAAGAAGCTGCTATCGAAGGGGAGAGAGCCTTCAAAGCAGTCAAAATCAATAAAAAATACTTAAAAAGTATAATCAAAATCGCAGGAGAAAACATCAAACTGCCTTTTGTAGACATTGCAGGCTATGTGGATCTTACCTGTAACCTTCCAAACGGCATAGAAGTCATAAAGCAAGCCCTCAGTGCTGCAAATTCCATAAGTGACGTTGATGGAAAAGACATAAGGCTCGAAATAAGTTACACGGGGGCTCCAAGATACCGAATTAAGGTAATTGCCCCGGATTACAAGAAAGCTGAATCAGTCCTTAAAAAATCTGCCCAGACAGCAGTTGATAGTATTACCAAACTTGGCGGACATGGGACATTCAAGCGACATATCGAATCAGCAAAGGCGTGATACCCTTTGGGACAAAAGATCCGCAAATGCAAAAACTGCGGCAGGTACACTTTAAGGGAAATTTGTCCGGTTTGCGGGGGAAAAGTTGCCTCCCCAAATCCGGCTCGCTTTTCTCCTCAGGACCCTTATGGCAGGTACCGCAGAATGGCAAAGAAAGGATAAGGAATTGTTATGCAACAAAGTACACTTGTCCGCCTGAAAGAAAATCTTGAACTCAAAAAACCAATTTTTATAGTGGGACTTCCAGGAGTAGGACTCGTAGGCAAGCTAGTGGCAGAGCATCTGGTGGATGAACTTGGAGCAGAAAAAATAATAGAGGTTTATTCTCCGCATTTTCCACCTCAAGTCCTGGTCAATAAAGACTGTACGGTCCGTCCTGTGAGCAACACTATATACTACGCAAAAGCAAAAGAGGATGATATCCTTTTCCTTGTAGGAGATCACCAGAGTACAACTTCACAGGGACACTATGAACTCTGTTCGCTTTATCTCGACATTGCAGAAGAGTTTGGAGTGCAGAGGATTTATACGCTCGGAGGGTATCCCACAGGCAAACTGACCTATGAGGAAACCGTCCTTGGGGTTGCCAATAACACAAAACTGATCGAAGAAATCAAAGAATATGGGGTAGAGTTCAGGGAATCCGAACCCAGTGGAGGTATAGTTGGAGCATCAGGCCTGCTTGTGGCTTTCAGTGAAATGCGAGGTATTGATGCTGCCTGCCTTATGGGTATGACACCCGGATATTTAATGGATCCTAAAAGTGCCCAGTCCCTTCTAAAGGTGCTCTGTAGAATGTTCGGGATTGAAGTAAACATGGAGTCTCTTGAGAAAAAGGCCGAGGAAATGGAAAGCATCCTTGAGAAGCTAAAGGAAAAAGAAGAGCAACAGACATTCCAGGAAGTCAAACCTACTGAAGAAGACCTGCGCTACATAGGATGATATGGTCTTAGAGATGACCAGAAATTAAAGATGAATTTAGCTAAAGCTATCTAATTAAATGATTACTAAAAGTTGGATTTTCCGGTAAAGGGAAGGAAATGAAAGTCAATACAGACCTCCATCTCCATTCAAAGTACTCCATGGCGTCTTCCAAAAAAATGGAACTGCCGACGATTGCCAGGGAGGCTTCAAAAAAAGGGATGGAATTAATCGGTACTGCAGATTGCACTCATCCGAAGTGGCTAGAAGAGATCAAAAGAGTATCTGTTTCGGATGAAGAAATCCGCATAGATGAGATTTATTTCATCCCAACTACCGAGATAGAAGACAGCAACCGTGTACATCATCTCCTTATTTTGCCTTCGATTTCAAAAGCTGAAGAACTGGCCGAGCGCATTGCCCCTTTCGGCAATCTTGAAGCCGACGGCCGCCCGAGTATCAGGTTGGATGGCAGTGAAATTGCAGAAATTGCAAAAGACCTTGGAGCCCTTATTGGTCCCTGTCATGCCTTTACTCCCTGGACTGCACTTTACGGTTATCATGACAGCTTGAAAAGTTGTTATGGAGATATGACAGATTATATTTCTTTTCTGGAACTTGGCCTGAGTGCAGACAGTGACTATGCAGATCGGATAGAAGAGCTACACCGTCTGACATTTCTTTCAAATTCCGACGCTCATTCTCCTTCTACCAATAAACTGGCAAGGGAGTTTACACAGTTTGATTTGCCTGAGATTACCTTTGATGGCTTGAAAAAAGCAATACTCAGGGAACAGGGATATAAAGCTACTCTGAATGTAGGGTTCTTTCCCGAAGAAGGAAAATACAACCGTTCAGCCTGTATTAAGTGTTTTACCCAGTATCCGCTGTCCGAAGCCGTTGAAAGTAAATGGCGCTGCCCTATTTGCGGAGGCATTATAAAGAAAGGGGTTTTCGACCGTGTTAATGAACTTGCAGACTTCAAAGAACCAAAACACCCCGACTATCGCCCTCCTTACCTGCACCTCATCCCTCTTGCCGAGATTATCCAGATGGCACTCGGCCATGCAAGCGTTCAGACAAAAGGCGTACAAACGGCCTGGAATAAACTTATAGAACGCTTCGGAAATGAAGTCAAAGCTCTTATTTACTCCGAGCCTGAAGACCTGAAAGTTGTGGGTGACGACAGGATAGTAAACGCGATCCTGGCTTTCAGAAAGGGAAACGTCATAATTCATCCAGGTGGAGGTGGCCAGTACGGCTGGCTTGAGCTTCCCGAAAACCTGAAAAATGAGGAAATTCGGCAAACAGGACAGCTTTCATTTGCAGGTCTTGAGAAAACAAATCCCAAGAAAGCAAGCAAACCCGAAAAAAAGAGAGAAAAAAGGCCCAGGAAAGAAACCGGCGAAACCGAAAAAGAAGGATCGGAAAATCAAAAATCGAATAATGGAGAACCTGATGATGCAGGCCAGAGTTCACTTTTTGACTTTTGAGATGTTACTTTTCAAGTTTTGAAGTAGCTCCTTTTATGACAAAATATATAAGAAAGAAAGTATATTCACTAACCCTGCATCTGAAACACGTTGTGTCAAAAACGTCGGGCAGCGCCCGGAAATTATACATACATTAAAAAATGCCCAGGTAGTCTAGTGGTAAGGCGACGGTCTCGAAAACCGTTTCTTCTTTGGGAGAGCGCAGGTTCAAATCCTGCCCTGGGCGTTGATTTTTAAGTTAAAAGCTGAAAAAAAGCGAATATTTAAATTATAAGCCTAAAAAAAGGACTCTGTTCCAAAATCCAGTGATTTTTGCATTTTTGATAGAAAATCTGAATTAGCAAGAAGAATCCAGTTTTTATCAAAATCAATATTCGCTATCTAAAGACTTGAATCATTAAGTTGTATTACACGGATGGTGACCATTTACAAAATCTAGTGATTTTGAATTTTACATCCATCACTAGATTTTGGTACTGAGTCAAAAAAAGCAAATATTTAAGTTATAAGCTTAAAGAAAAGCTATTGACTTAAACATTAACTTTACTCTTTTCCCTGTACTCCTTTGTAAGTTCTACATACTCTTCAGCATTTCTTAATATCGCCTCGATTTCTACTTCTTCGAGTTCTCTTTTTACTTTCCCGGGAACTCCAATGATCAGGCTTCTTTCAGGAAATTTTTTTCCTTCAGGAACCAGTGCATTTGCACCGACAATGGAATTTTTCCCTATCTCAGCTCCGTTCAATACTGTAGAGTTCATTCCTATAATTACATTATTTTCGATTTTGCAACCATGAAGTACGGCACCGTGTCCTATAGTGACATTATCCCCGATTTGTACCTCATTAGTAGAATCTACATGAATTACTACATTATCCTGGATACTTGTTCGGTTTCCGATTTTTATTTTATTCTGGTCCCCTCGAAGCGTAGCATTAAACCATATACTCGAATAATCTCCAATTTCTACATCTCCGATTATATCTGCAGAATCCGCAATGAAAACCGTCCTTGAAATTTTCGGATTTTTGTCTTTATAATTCTTTATCATCAAATTTCTCCTTTTGTTTATCAGGAAAATTAATTAATATAGAACTTATCTCAAACCAGTTTAATTCTAAAACCTTAATGGTTTTAGAATTATTTCCCATTCTCAGAAACTTAACTGGCTACTCGAAATATGAGTTTCCCATTCTCAGAAACTTAACTGGCCACTCGAAATATGAGATCTCGAAGAGCAATTTTGAGTTTTAAGATCATCAATGTATGTAAACGGAAAAATACTGTCCTGAAAAATACTATCCTGATTCTTTTTCTCTTTTATTTTTTCAAAAAGCTGTTTTAAGGTGTCTTCGTTACTTTGAGTGAATTTAAACGGTGAATCAAGGAACGGTTCAAAATAAACAGGCACATCGTCAAGCCTGTAGAAAGTCCCTTCACACTCCATAGAGTCAATGACTCCAGGGAGCACAATGTCTGAGAGAGACGTAGTTGGACAGGGAATTGTATCCAGGCAGATTAAAGGAATTTCTTCAAGGTAAGCTGCACAGTCAGGCGGGATCTGACTCAAAAGATCGGCACATATTACAAAAGCTGCATCTATGTCCTTTTCTCGAAGCAAATCTAAGGTTGTGAATTCTCCAGGGTTATAACGCGGGTGTCCACGCATGAAGTCAAGCCCGAAGGGGTAACCGTACATGTAGGAAGCAACCTGGCTAAAGCCTGCCGCGTTGCAGTGACTGCGGATAATTCCAAGAGAAAATTTAGAATGTTTGTTCAGCTCTTTCACAAGGTTCATGGCAATTTCGATATTCCTGTACTTCCCAGGAGATGAAGACAGTCCAACCCCTACTGAGATAGTCCCAAAGTTGCAGTTCTTCATCAAATCAAGCATCTCTTCCATAACATGAATGGAAACTCCTGTAATTTCCTCTACTGAATGATGGGGAACTCTTCCGTGTAGAAGTGTCAACAGTGCACTTACTAGTTCATAGTCTGAATCCGGTTTAAGCTGCACATGAAGGTCAGAAGCTTTAGCAGTTAGTGTTTTTCTTGGGTCCACAGTAAGGATTGTCCTGTCAAAACGCCCGCGTTTTGTCCAGTAACCTCTGGGAAAAACCCCATATCTGGACATCTGTCTGGGCATGGATTCAAGTGGGTTTGTTCCCCAGTAAACCATAAGATCTCCCCTGTTTTTCTTCTGCCCTTCAGTAGCACCGACTTTTCCGGCCTCCTGAGTTCCCATCACTATGGCCCCATTACCGACTGTATCGACAATTGCGCCAAGATATTCCCCTATCATGAGCCCAACTTCATATGCTTCACAGGAAGTTTCACTGCCTATGTAAATCAGAGGACGCTTCGCCGAAGTCAGAATGTCTGCAGCTATTTGAAGGGCTCCGTCCCAGGAAACCGGTCTTAATTTCCCTCCGAACTTTAGAAGGGGTTGTTTAAATCGTCTGGGACTTGTAATCTCCTTAAACCTGGAAATTCCCATCTTGCATACGTTTTTCGCTTCAATCTTTCCGTCATTAATTTCAATCTGGATATCGTCGCAGGCAGCTCCACAAACCGGACAGACTATGTTTTTGTGAATCATACTCACTGCTCTCCGGAACAAAACTTTGATATTGTATTTTCGATGTATTTTTCAAAAAAAATCGATAGTATCTTCTCGTCTTGCATTTTACTGACCTCTCAACATTGTTCTGTTTGCTGTACAACAGTTCACTTTCATGCCAATGAACAGTGCACAGTAATTTCACAGCACTGTACCATTTTTATGAACTAGTACTTCAATGTCAACAGGTTTTCAGGAATACGCCTTTTTCCCTGCATTCTGGAAGACGGGTGGGGGAATTCAGGAGAGACCATAACTTTCCAGATCCCAATAGAAAAAAAACCGTGTTCAAGTTTTTTGCTGTAGTTTACCAGTTAGTAGATTTTCAGATCCACGCTTGTCACCAGTAAACTGTCTTCTCGTTCAAACTCATACGACTTATATGAAGAACTTGTATTAGAAATAGATTTACAACTCAAATATAAACATATCGGCATCAATTTTTTGAGTGAAAGTATTATATTATTTTATATAAGTTGATTATATAGAAATAAACGTTATTAAATTTGCAAGGTTCACATATTGATAAATTTACATAGTAACTTTCGGAAGTTATGTTCCTGCTTTGAACGGAGAATCAAATATGAAACTAGGCGCACGCAATGCCTTAAAAAGTAAAGTTAAAAGCATTATCTTCGGAATGGAAAACTCTTAAATTGTAATAGAACCGCCTGAAAGAACGGTAATCACTTGTATCATCACAAAAACGTCACAGCTGAAAGTCTGAATTTAAAAGTAGGAAGCTAAGTTTATGAAGCGTTCAAGACCTCAAGTGTGATGATAGGCACGGACTAACTACTCATTTTCATTAATTTTTGTCGTCAATTTGACTCTTAATAGTCTGAATGAGATTGGTATACACAAACATATCTAATTTATTACGTTGATAAAAGAGCAAATAATAAATTGTTAGATTTTTCTATTAAGAAGCTGCTTTAAAATAACAGTAAATAAGCTTAAAATACTGATTAGGTAATAAATATAATTTATTTTTAAGTATATCTTTTGTATTAAATTTTAAAATCACCGATGTTTATGTTCTAAAGAGTAAATAATATCAAACCCATATTGTGGAAAAGTTTTATATAGTATAAAATAGGAAATAGGTTACTGTTTTCCTATGTTATAAATATATATTATGGTTAAAAAAACATAACGGGATAAAAGCACAAAAGGAGGTTAAAAGCACAAAAGGAGGTTAAAAGCGCAAAAAAAGGTTAAAAACACACTGAAAGACTATTAAAATTCGGACAACTCGCTATATGCCGGAAAAAAACGTTGCAGAAATAAAGTCCGATCTTTTTGTTGATTATGATAATCTGTGTAATCAAAAAAAAGGAAGAGACAAGCTTGCACTTGAAATTATCGAAAAGAAACTTTTGTTGCCACAAAGCCTCTTGATATGAATTACGTAGAAAAAGTAATCACAAGATCTGGTCAAGGATTGATCACTTAAATGTCATTGCAAAACCTCACGAATGCAATTTCATTCACTAGAAAACATAAAACTTCATTGTACACCACAAAACTTCATTTGCCGCCGAATGATGTTTCGTGTGACAAAGTTTGTTCGGCGGTGAAAGGAGGATTAATATGAAAATGATCAAAGCTTTAATACGTACTGAAGCCGCTGATGACGTTATAGAAGGGCTTGCAGAAGGGGGATTTGTTTCACTAACAAAAATAGACGTATTCGGCCGTGGAAAACAAAATGGGATCACGATCGGAACAGTACACTATGATGAGCTTCCTAAAACCATGCTTATTTTAGTTGTAAAAGATGAGCATGTTGAAGAAGTTGCTAAAATTATCAAATACAAAGCATACACCGGTCATCAAGGAGACGGTAAAATTTTTGTCATCCCCGTTGACAATGCATATACGATACGCACAGGGGATGTAGGTCTTTGAGGAGGGTGCAATTATGAAAGAAATAATTGCAATTATCCGTCCAAAAAAAGTTATTCCTACAAAAGAAGCTCTCGAGAAGCTCGGTGTTCCTAGTTTAACTGCGCTTCCAGTGTTTGGAAGAGGTAAACAAAAAGGCATTGCAACCGAGCTTGAAATTGATATTCGCCCTGAAATTCTGGATCAGAGCATAAAGGCTGGAAGGAGAATGGAATACATTCCCAAGCGCCTATTTTCCATAGTTTCCCGTAATGAAGATGTTGACACAATTGTTGAAACAATTATTAAGGTAAACCAAACTGGTGAAATCGGCGATGGGAGAATTTTCATCTGTCCTGTTGATGATGCCATTAGGGTAAGAACGGATGAACAGGGAGACAGTGCCCTTCTATAAAAGATAAGGAGAAACGAATCCATGCCATATCACACGTTTAAATGTAGCGAATGTATTCCCGACAGGGCAATGCATGCTGTTATAAAAGGTCCAGGTGAAGACTTGACGTCCTGCCTTCCCCTTGGATACCTCAACACGATTCCTGGGACGATTTCAGAAAGGGGATGCGCTTTCTGTGGTGCAAAACATGTTATAGGCTCACCTATGAAAGATGTCATTCATCTGAGCCATGGCCCGGTTGGATGTACTTACGATACCTGGCATACTAAGCGTTACATCAGCGATAACGACAATTTTCAGCTTAAATATACCGCTGCAACGGATATGAAGGAAAAACACGTCGTATTCGGCGCTGAAAAAATGCTTAAACAGAATATTATTGATTGTTTCAAGGCCTTTCCCCATATTAAAAGAATGAGTATCTATCAAACTTGCGCTTCAGCACTTATCGGGGATGATATAAATGCTGTTGCGAAAAAAGTGATGGATGAAATGCCAGATGTAGACATTTTCGTCTGCAATGCTCCTGGTTTCGGAGGACCGAGCCAGTCAGGAGGACATCACAAAATCAATATTGCCTGGATAGATCAAAAAGTTGGAACATTTGAACCTGAAATAAAAAGTAAATATGTTATCAATTACGTTGGTGACTATAACATCCAGGGTGATTCGGAAATTATGATAGATTTTTTCCAGAGAATGGGGATTCAGGTTCTCTCCTCCTTTACCGGGAATGGGTCCTACGATGACCTTAGAGGTATGCACCTAGCCCATCTCAACGTGCTTGAATGTGCACGGTCTTCCGAATACATCTGTAATGAACTCAGAAAAAGATATGGGATTCCACGTCTTGATATTGATGGGTTTGGTTTTGAACCACTCTCAGCTTCACTAATGAAAGTAGCTATGTTTTTCGGACTTGAAAAAGAAGCACAGGCTATTATAGACGACGAAACTGCCAGATGGAGGCCAGAACTCAACTGGTATGCTAAACGTCTGAAAGGAAAAAAAATTTGTCTCTGGCCTGGTGGCTCCAAACTCTGGCATTGGGCACATGTAATTGAAGAGGAAATGGGAGTTAAAGTTGTCTCAGTGTATTCAAAATTCGGTCATCAGGGAGACTTCGAAAAAGGCGTTGCTCGGTGCAGTGAAGGAGCACTTGCAATTGACGATCCTAACGAACTTGAAGGACTTGAAGCCATGGAGATGTTACAACCCGATTGTGTCCTTACAGGTGTTCGTCCGGGAGAAGTTTCCAAAAAGATGAGGGTCCCATATCTCAATATTCATGCATATGACAATGGCCCATATAAAGGATTTGAAGGATGGGTCAGGCTTGCTAGAGATCTCTACAACGCAATATATTCACCGATTCACCAGCTTTCTGGACTGGACATAAGTAAGGATGAAATTCCCACTGATAAAGGATTCATGACCAGACAGATGATTTCTGACGTGAATATTATTGGGGATGGGACTACCCCAATCGAGGAAAGACCGTATACCGGCGAATGGGATATTGTTACAAAATTGCGTGGAAAAAAATATCCAAAGCTTGAATCACAGCAACAGCTTGGCATGGTATAATAGAGGAAGGTGAGGTCATTAATGGATGATGTTATGAAAGACAGGGTAGAGCAGCTTGCAGATTTTATTATGAAATGGTGCCTGTGGCAGTTTCACTCACGTGCCTGGGACAGAGAGAGACAAAACGAAGAGATTCTTACAAAAACCATGCAGTTATTGTGCGACGAACCTGTTAATCTCAGCACACCTTCAGATAGGTGCTATTGGGTAGATGCTGTGTATTTAGCAAATGGGTTCAAAAAAACGTGCCCATGGTTAGGCATAATGGACAAAAAAGATATCAAACTGCTTATGCAGGGGCTTAAGGGGCGTATAGATTACTTAACTATCAATGGGTCACTTAATCAAGAACTCACTAACCCAATTTATTAAGTAAGAGGAAATATCATGTCTTGTGAACTAAAACAACGAGAGCGTCCAGGAATTATCAACCCCATATTCACATGCCAACCCTGTGGAGCACAATATGCCAGTATAGGAATAAAGGACTGTATCGCTATCGTTCATGGGGGACAGGGATGCGTAATGTTCGTTCGTATGCTATTCGCACAGCATTTCAAGGATAGCTTCGAGCTTGCATCTTCATCTCTTCACGAGGACGGTGCGGTGTTTGGGGCTCTTAATAGAGTAGAGGAGGCTGTAGATGTTCTTTTGATGAGGTATCCACATGTGAAGGTCGTACCGATCATCACGACGTGCTCGACGGAAGTCATCGGCGATGATATTGACGGTCTCATTCGGAAACTAAACAAAAAGCTTTTGAAAGAAAAATATGCAGATCGGGAAGTACACCTTATTCCAATCCACACTCCAAGTTTTAAAGGAAGTATGGTGACCGGATATGATGTGGCAGTCCATGATATAGTAAAGGCGTTTGCAAAAAAAGATAAACCTAATGGAAAAATCAATCTAATCACCGGATGGGTCAATCCCGGAGATGTTACAGCACTCAAGCACCTTCTGTCAGCAATGGATATAGATGCAACAGTCCTCTTCGAAATCGAAAGCTTTGATTCTCCTTTGATGCCGGATAAAAGTGGATTTGCCCATGGCAGTACGACGATAGAAGATCTGACCGGAACTGCGGACGCAATGGGAACAATTGCATTGAATAAGTATGAGGGTGCGAAAGCCGCTCGATATCTAGAAAGCGAGTTCGATGTTCCTGCAATAATAGGACCAACTCCGATCGGAATCCGTAATACGGATACCTTCCTGCAGAATTTGAAAAAAATGACCGGAAAACCGATTCCCGAATCACTTGTTCGTGAGAGGGGAATTGCAATCGATGCAATTACGGACCTTACCCACATGTTTTTTGCCGACAAGAGGGTTGCCATTTACGGAAACCCAGACCTAGTCATAGGCCTTGCTGAATTCTGTCTCGATATGGAGATGAAACCCGTGCTTCTTCTTCTTGGCGATGACAATAACACGTATAAGGGCGATCCGCGCATCAAAGCATTCCAGGAAAAAGTAGATTTTGATATGGAAATTGTTATGAATGCAGATCTGTGGGAACTTGAAAGGAGGATCAAGGATAAGGAAATTAAACTTGATCTTATCCTGGGGCATTCCAAGGGTCGCTGGACTGCTATTGACAACAATATCCCTATGGTACGTGTGGGTTTTCCTACTTTCGATCGTGCAGGATTGTACCGCCATCCAGTTGTTGGATATGAAGGCGCTATATGGCTCGCTGAACAGATGGCAAACACACTTTTCACCGATATGGAATACAAAAAGGATAGGGAGTGGATATTGAATGTATGGTAAAGCTTATTTGGTGACTAAAAACTTTAACCAATTAAATATGTAATACTCAGTTGTTATTTTATCAGATTCTGCCAGTTCACAGTGTTAATTAGTTCCGGTAGAGTCAATTAAAAAATATACAAATATAAAGCCACAATGGTATGCATCCGATTGCAAATGATAAATATTTCGTTCTTTCATTCTTTGGCGAAACAAACAGATGCAGGGGTGCATCCCTGAAGCTTTAATTAGCTATCTTTTTTATTTTACTCTCCTTCAATAGAAACTTTAGTAGAATTGCCATTGTTTTACTTAAGAATTGGTCTCTAAATTATGCAAGTTAGTAGATATTCTTTGAAAGAGACAACTGTTTCAACCTCAGGTGAAAACTAATATTGTAGTATGATAGGAGGAACTATCTTGAAAATTGCAGTTGTGAAAGATAATAACCAAAAAACGAGTTCAATATTTGAACTTGGTTTTTATTACAATATATGCCGAAATATGAAACTGTGAATCAATTGCCGAACAAAAAGACTCTCAGAATAGTAAATGTATAAACCCTGTGAATGTCAGCATATCGATATCAGATTTCACTTCTCTTAATAAGGATCGCAATGAAAAGACTATGAAAAGACTATGAAAAGACTATGAAAAGACTATGAAAAGACTATGAAAAGGCGTTTTTGGGACTTTCCCCCAAAAGGCCTCATTTCATGTAACTACTGTAGAATTAAGATATTTCCAAGTTGAATAGTTGTTCAGATTCTACTGAGTTTTCTTTAGCTGTCATTCCTGCCAGCGTTATTCTATATACCGAAACCGGGTTTTCATCAAGTGAAGAACGATACTTTTTAATAAAATTGCTAGTTAGAGAGTTACTGTAATACCCCGGCATATATTTATCGACCAGTCTCTGAAGAGCTTCAGCGGCTTCTTCGAAGTCGGTTACTTTTTCTGCCTTTCCAAAAAGCATTACGCTCATATATGCCGTATCAGCATGGCAGGGCATAGGATCAATTACGGTACCATGCTCCTTATATATTGTAAAACAAACATGCGGACTTTGGGAAAGAATATCTTCCTTTTTGCCAGAACCCATACCATGAAAGTAAATTGAACCTTTGTGCCACACATAATTCATTGGAATAGCATAAGGAAAAGTATCACTTACCATTCCCAGCACACCTGTTCTTTCATGCAAAAGAAAATTATTTATTTTCTCTTTGTCTGTACAATTTCTTTGCGTATAACGAACTTGATCCATCAGAGAACACCCTATCCTTATGTTTTTTTGTTGTGTAAAATTATATGGTTGAATATTCATCGACTTCTTGTCCTGTTCGGTTGTTGTAAGGATGAGACCGTATTTTTGGAAATTAAGTGAAAAACAAAATATAATTGAAGAATTCTGCACTGATTAGTACAGGATTTCGTTCCAGCGGAAAGTTGCATGTTCATGCAGAAATATTCATCTTAATCTTACACATCGGGATCATACACCCTGAAACTTAAATTCAGATATCCATCTTTTTCTTACCAAACTATTCTTAATTTAAAGTAATTGGTATCTGCCAGGTACCCCTTATCTTATTTCTACCAGAATCATTTTGAAGGGGTAATACCCAGCTTATGAAGTTTGTGATTATTTTTTTCGAAGGTATTTTTTAAGTACAATTTTTTTATTCGGAATGCTTTGAATTAATCCATAAGACCATACCTTTCTACCATTTTCTCCAGCTGATCCATACTTAATGGTTTAGGGATCACGAACATATCGTTCTCCAAGATTTTCTTGGCGAGTTTCCCGTATTCAAGTGCTTGATTGCATTCGGGATCGTACTCCACAACAGTTTTTTTATTGAACTCAGCTTTTTGAACAATGTTGTCTCGAGGTACAAAATGTATCAGTTGTGTTCCAAGTTCGGATACGAACTCTTCCATCATTTCAAGCTCATTATCGACCTTACGGCTATTGCAAATAATCCCTCCCAACCTCACGCCACTTTGTTCGGCATACTTGAGTAAACCCTTACAGATGTTATTTGCTGCATAAGTCGCCATCATTTCTCCAGAAGCAACTATATACACCTCCTGGGCTTTTCCTTCTCGAATAGGCATTGCAAAACCACCGCAGACAACATCACCCAGTACATCGAAGTGAACAAAGTCCAGATCCTCAGAATAAACTCCCAACTCCTCCATAAGATTTATTGCAGTAATAACCCCCCTACCAGCACAGCCAACGCCAGGTTCTGGGCCACCGGATTCGACGCACCTGATGCCGTTGAAACCGGTATTGACCACATTTTCAATTGTTACAGATTCCTCCCCTACATCCCTAAGCGTGTCCATTATCGTGGTTTGGGGCACGCCTCCAAGTACTAAACGAGTGCAGTCCGCTTTTGGGTCACAACCGTGGATGAAAACATTTTTGCCATGGTAATATGCCATAGCAGCTGCAGTATTTTGTTGAGTGGTGGATTTTCCGATTCCACCTTTTCCATAAAAAGCAATTTTTCTGGTCATTGATATTCCTCAAAGATTTATTACAACCGTATCAAAATTCACTTTCTTCAGCATTCGATTTTAAGCAACTATTGAGTTTCTAACAGGCAACGAAATTCTTCTGTATAGCTTACTTCAGTTCCATACCTCCTGTATTTGCTTCAAATGTGTTATGTTCAACAGAGCATAACATGATTTATATTTACGGAATACAGTAACCTATTTCCTATTTTATAGTATATATAATTTATCTATTGAAAGAAATATAGCAAAGTAGAACAAGAATCCCAAATTTTGGCAGATACAAATTAGAAACGAAGGTAATATAACTTTAAAACAAGATCAATAGCCGTAAGAACTCAATAAAATTGAGATGTATTAGTATTCAAAAGAGTAAGCTGTAAGTTATCTCGCATCCAAATACACACTTCTCTCAAAAGGTAAGTGCCATTCTCCGTTATGTTCAAATTAACATATATATCAAATACTCAAAGCAAGGAAACAAATTTTATCGAGACTAAGAAGCTACATACAGAGTACTTCTGCCTGGCAAAATACGAACGAACATAATAATGAGGCCATATAAATATAACTAAATATAGAACATAAGATATAATAAGAGATTTGCCCTCACACTTTTTCAAAAAGCATACTTTTTTCACAAAAACATCATTTCCTGCCGATAAGTATTTAAAAGAAGAAGGATATTTGGGTATCCTTGTAAAGGGGCTGTGGCCTAGCCCGGCATGGCGATGGGCTCCAGCGGATAAATGATGAACAACGGGTCTACCGAGTCTAACCCGACGGGGTAGGACAATGAGGAACCGTTGGAGCACTGATAGATGCTCACCAGAAGACTGTACAAACAGTTGTTCGGAGATACCCGTCGATCGTGAGTTCGAATCTCACCAGCCCCACGTTTTTTAATTTATAGTTTTGAAATTAATCTGACTCTGTTCCAAAATCCAGTGATTTTTGCATTTTTGATAGAAAATCTGAATTAGCAAGAAGAATCCAGTTTTTATCAAAATCAATATTCGCTATCTAAAGACTTGAATCATTAAGTTGTATTACACGGATGGTGACCATTTACAAAATCTAGTGATTTTGAATTTTACATCCATCACTAGATTTTGGTACTGAGTCATTAATCTTGATGAATTAATCTTCTTGAGTGTAGCCGAGACGAAAACTCTTATTAAGAAATAGGCAGCAGGATCTGAGCATATAAAGCTAAACCCTGCTAACCTACTCTAAACCCTTACTTTAATATGTGCTGGTTTTTATCTTGATTTTCCAACGTTATTGAATATCCAAAATTTGCAGTGTTTTTCGGCATAATCTGAAGTTCCCACGTTCCAATTGCTCCAGAAACCGCGTACGTTTCCACATAATGATTGTTTGTATTCTGATAGATCATGCTGTTATCCAGTGCCCATGCCGGGAAATAGTATTCCCCAGTATTTACATTGCTTGTTTGAGTTATTTTTGTAGGGTATGTGGAAACAAATTGGGAATTATACTTTAGTTTTACTTCAAAAGACGGTTCTTCAATTTTAGGAGATATACGTAGTCCCATAGCAGGGTCGTAAGTATCGGTCGAGACATCAATTGCTATCGGGGCAGTAGTTGTAGTGTTGAAGATTTTCACGTAAGGAACTGTAGGCTGCTGCATAGCATTGAAGTACAGACCTATTTGGGGGTTAGATCCGTCATTAGTTTTCTCATCAACGTTCATGTCGATATACCCGTTATACGAGCCTGTTGCATTTTCCGGAACAGGTAACTTAATGGTTATGTTAGCTATATCGCCTGCTTTTATAACTGAAGGGGCAGAGATCGCTATTGCACCATCGTTGAGAGCAAACGTATCAAGTGAATTAGCATACGCGTATCTGTTTACCTTAGGATCAATAGTAATATCTTTGTCTGCTACATTTTTGATTTTCATCCTGTACTCATATTCTTGTCCAGCCTTAACGGTATCAGAGATAGAACTTGCCTGAAGCTCGATTTTAGGACTAGCCTGGACGAAAAGATCAAGCTTCATAGAGTTTACATATTCTGTGGAGTATGGGAAAAGATCATCTGTGAAGGCTATAGCTGCGTGATAGTTCGCGCTTTCTGCATCTCTGGGCACATTTACATTAACTGTAAAGTCCCGTAGTGCTCCTGGTTCTACGGTCACGTTCGTTGGAGATACAGTGATCCAGCTTTCAATCGTGTCGTTCCCACTGTTAGACGTAGATACTACTTTAGGGGTTACAACGAGCGTTTCATTACCTTCATTCTTGAAACTAACAGTAAATTTTTCACTATTTCCTGCTACCATATACATAGAAAAAGATGTCGGATTTATAGTGTGTACTGTGACATTTCCATCAGTTACATTTCCGTCAATGAATCCTGTATCAATGGTATCATTTTCATAAGTTCCATTTTCGTAAGTAACATTCCCGAAAACTAAATTTCCGTCAAACTGCCCAGTTTGAGCACATGCGGCCTGTATTAATGCCAGACAAAGCAGCATTCCTAACAATCGAGGCATTACCTTGAGACTATTAGTTTTGTCCATATTTCATGCTCCATTCTTTTTATTAAGAACATAACTTCCTAACTAACCCACGAAGGATTTTCAGAAATCTGCATGATTGCCGAATCACAGAGGAACACATCGCTACACTGAAAAATCAACAGCATAAGACATACGACTATAAAATAATATTGTGAGGGAGTTGCAGAAACACTTAGGTTTAAAAGTTAGGAAGTAATAGTTAGAATATACACGTTGTATAAAATATTTATGAGTGAGTCAAATCTTCAAATTTAGAAAAGGAATAATTCAGAAATTATCGATGGATAAGACAATGAAAAAACTTTGGGGCACCGACAGAGGCTAACCAGAATTCAGATTACAAAATCAGTTATTAAGAGGCACCCGTCGATCGTGAATTAGAATCTCACCAGCCCCACGTTTTTTCTTTAATTTTGTTTTTCTTTGTACATGTTCTTTTAAGATTCTTTTTCATACATGTTTTTAGCGTTACTTTTTATACCTGAAAATGAGGAGAGTTTAAGAAGTAATACTTTCACGTAGCTCCCCCAACGGTTAATAACCTGCAAGTTCAATCTTCTTCTAGCTGCTTAAACCTGCTCAAACCGATCAACAGCAAAGAGAGGGTCCTATCTTGAGACGCGAAAAAGAAGAAATAGCTGTCCTTGTCAGAGCTACCCCTGAGAAAAGCAAAAAGGATGGGGATGAGCATGCTATAGGGGTAATAGGTATCAATCAATAAACATGGAGAACTGCTGAGGCTCTATCCCCTGGGGTTCAGGTATGGGGAAAGGCTGATTGATTTCAGGAAGAATGACCTGCTCGAGGTCACGGTTACTAAACCTGAGCACGATGTCAGGTGGGAGAGCAGGAAAGTTCTCAGTCACTTGAACCTGGAAAATCCCATTAAAGAGAGAGAAATAAAAGAGCTTGTCCTGCATCTCGTAACGTCTATAGAAAGGCTGAATCTCGAAGGAGCAAGTCTTGGAGTGGTAAAGCCGGAAATCCTTAATCTTGAGATAAAGGTAAACAGCACTGAAGCTTATGACAGGCAGCAGTACTTTAACCTTATAGGAGATTTTCTGGAAAAAGGGGAGAAAACCGCCCAAATGCCTGTAGAGATAAGGTTTTTCTTCAGGTGTGAAGGAGAAGAGGCCTGCAGGAGGCATAAAATAATCCTGCTCGATTGGGAATTCAATGAGACCGTAAGGAACATTATAAGAGATGAACAGGAACCGACAGCTGTAAAAAGGAAGATAGAAGAATATTTCTCAAACTTGATAAAAGAAAAGGAACTTCACTTTATCATGGGTACACATTTCACGTATGGAACCTGGATGATAACGGGTCTTTTCTGCCCGGAAAAAGATGGCAAAATTCAGAAAAACCTTTCCGGATTTTAAAAATAGTATGAAAAAATAAAATTAATTAGAGAGTTAGAAAAAGTGAAGGAAAGATTGATTTAAATTAAATTATAAATTTAACTAACTAGTTAACTTGATTAATAATCAACCTAAGTGAATAATTAGGTTAATTAAACAGTTAATTAATTAATAATTAACTTAATTAAGTAGTTAATTAGTTAGTTAACTAATTAACTTGATTAGTAATCAACCTAAGTAAATAATTAGGTTAATTAAACAGTTAATTTAATTAATTATAGAACTTCTGATCCTTCAAGATCTTTTTCCAAAAAGGCTTCCAGCCTGTCCATACCTTCTTTTATATTTTCGATACTATTGGCATAGGAGAAACGAAGATAACCTTCGGCTCCATTTCCGAAATCGATTCCTGGCGTAACTGCAACGCCAGCCTCGTTGAGAATGCGGCGGCTAAGTTCCAGGGAGTCACTGCCGTACCTGCGAGCATCAGCAAGAACATAAAAGGCTCCCGTCGGCTCTTTGCGGACTTCAAGACCCATCCCGATAAGCCTTTTCAACATGTACTGGCGGCGTATGTTGTAAGTCTGGACCATCTCGGCAACATGGTCCTGTGGACCTTTCAGGGCTGCGATTCCTGCCTCCTGGACAAAAGAATTGGCACAGATGAAAAAGTTCTGATGGATTTTCTGAATCGCACGGATGCATTCAGGAGGACAGATAATATAGCCAAGCCTCCACCCGGTCATAGCATATAATTTGGAAAAGCCATTAAGAACAAAAGCATTCTTTGTGTATTCCAGTATAGTATGATCTTCCCCACTATAGATCAAACCCTGGTAGATCTCGTCCGAAATAATAGGAATTCCTTTTTCATCCGCGATCTCGGCAAGGCCCTGTAAGCTTTCCGGAAGCATGATATGCCCTCCAGGATTTGAAGGACTATTGATCAGGATAGCTTTAGTGTTCGGGCTCAGGCACTGCCTTACCGTTTCCGGTTCCAGGGCAAATCCGTTTGTCTCACTCGTGTAAACAAAGACAGGAGTTCCGCCCAGGTATTTCACGAAATTAGGATAGCAGGCATAATGAGGGTTCGACATTACAACTTCGTCCATTTTCTCAAGTAGAGCCATAAAAACAATTAAAAGAGCCGGACTTGTGCCAGATGTTACAATAACCTGGTCCGGACTCAGTTCGACTCCGAACTTCTGCTGGTAAGATTCGACTATTGCATCTCTGAGCGAAAGAAGTCCCTGACTGTGAGTGTATTTTGTGGATCCCCGGCCAATAGCAGCACAGGCAGCTTCACATATGTGCGGAGCCGTAGGAAAATCAGGCTCTCCGACCTCGAGGTGGATTATGTGTCTTCCCTCAGCTTCCAGAGCCTGGGCACTTTCCAGCACTTCCATCACATAGAAAGGAGGGATATCTTCAGATTTCTTTGATAAGATGCATTCGGAATTTATTGAAAACATAGAAGACCTTCTGAAAATCAATTATTGTGAAAGGAGCTGAAGTAAAAGCAAGTAACAACATTGATATTATATCTGAAACTGCGTATGCTTTCAAGATTTAAATATTCTGTGGGAAAAAACAGGATCAGAACTGAGAAAATATAAAGAAAAAAGCTGAACCCTGAGAAACCGAAAGGAAAAAAGGCACCTTCCTGATCAATATGGAAAAAAAGTCAAATTCTGGCATAAACCCAGTTTATAAGACAGAAACCAGCTTTATAAGATGCTTTACAGGATAGCTTAATTTCTTGGCATGACTTTTTCGAGAACTTTTACATCCGGATCGCTCCAATCCTGACTTTCAAGTGTTTTCGCAAAATCTCTCTGGAAAACCTGGAACTTTTCAAGATTTTCAGGAATAATATTAAGGAAATCATAGTCTCCGTATGCCCCCGCAAAGAAGGAAGAAACCGTTTCCTCAAATTTTTCCTCTATTCTCTGGGGATACCAGAACCCATCCTGTGAGAGCAAGACAAGGTTAGGATCGGGAACAGGTATATCATCCGAGTAAGTAAAAAACCCTATAGAAACTTCTTCTCCATATTTCGCAAGAATCAGTTGATTCTCAAACTCGGATTTCTGAAGCTTAAGAAGCCATTCTCCCTTTAAAAGATCAGCAACTTCATTGATAATCCCATGAGCCTTGAGTATCTTTTCTGCAACCTGCTGTATATCCAGGATGAAGTTTTTACGCTGTTCCTCAGGCATTTCAAGACAGGATATACAGCTTTCACCGGCCGAAACTCCAGCATACTGAACCTCTTCTTGACCGAGTTTTTTCGGTTCTTCGGCATTTCCTTCAGATTCTTTTCCTGTTTCCCGTTGGACATCGGAAACAGTCTTCCATATCTTATTTTCAGGATATTCTACCGTAACTCGCACCCCATATAGTATAATAGTGGAATACTCATAAATATTAGGTACTGCAAGCCTTTTCACAAGCCCTTAAAAAAACTGCTTGACCGCAAGCCTTTTAAAAAAACTGCTTGACCGCAAGCCTTTTAAAAAAAGGCTTGAGCGAAAACCCCAAGTAGTGTTTGGATTTGAGAACCTTTGAGCGAAAACCCCAAGTAGCGTTTGGATTTGAGAACCTTATCCCCAAACCCTATCGGCGTGATAAACCGGCGCAACGGTTTCGGTGCAACGATTTTGATAAACCAGCGCGATGGTTCGTTTGAATTTGAGAACTTTATCCCCAAGCCTTGCTGGCATGGTCAACTATTGCGCCCGTTAAAAAGGTTACTTGAAGCGTTCGGCTCTTCTAAAGAGGTTTTCAGGGGAGCGGTCCACTTCATCACAGATGATCCTGTGGGAAATTGAGCTCGGGAGAATGGAACAGGTCTGATTGTCTGTACCCCGAAGCCCCCAGGTTTCGTCCGTCAGCAGGAAGTAGGAATTTTCAAGTCTGACACCTTTTGCTTTCAGCGATGAGAGAACATGTGGATCGGACAGATCTTTCCTTATTTCTTCTGCGGCTTTTACCTGTGTGCCCGGACCTCCTTTTTTTATTAGATAAAACCGGTCATTCGAGAGGATTTTATCCATTGTACGGATAATCAACCTGTAGCAGGTCTTTTTATTCGTGGATTTTTCTTCAACTTTTTCCAGATAAAGGATATTACGCCCGTTTCGAGCGATATCGGAAAGAATATCACCCCTCCGTGAAAAAGACTCCACTTCACAGGTTGGAACATTCAGGAAAAAGACTGGAAATTTTTTAGATAAACTGTCTGCTATTGCCTGATTTATCTTTTCGCGTGGAATGTATTCAAAGTTAATACTGAGACCAGAAAACTTCTTTTCGATTTCGGGCCTTTCCTTCTGGAAAACTTTTACGGCTTCAGTAGAGTCATTATAAATAGTAATGTCCCTGGCACCTTCTGAAAAAATGTTTGTAAGGGTTACAGCCAAAGAAAGGGCCTCAAGTTCACATTCAAGGTTACTTTTAGGGGAACCGGGAACCTTTGTTGTAGACTGATGGATCTGTTTGCCATTCCTAAGTACAGTACAACCAATATAAGAGTCCTCACCTTCATTAAAGGAAGAATCACAGTAAATCTCAAACATGTTTAATTTCACCTGTTCAGTAGAAGATTCTATTGCAAAATGGACTAAAATGTAGAGTAAACGTATAAACAGTAATCCTGCAAGCTGGACTACAAAATAACAAATTAATAGCTATGACTATTGATAAAGTATGATATTAGAAATATATAACTTATAAGTAGAATAAAAAATAAGGAAAGAGAAGATAAACCAAAAGAAGAGAAGATAAACTAAAAGAAGAGAAGATAAACTAAAAGAAGAGAAGATAAACTAAAAGAAAAGCTAGGAAAGGAGTAAAAAAGCAAAGAAAGATAAAAACAAAAAGAAGTAAAAGGCAAAAGAAATAAAAAAGTAAAAAGAAAGGAAGAAAATCAAAATTAGATTATGATTGTAGCTGCCCTTTCGTCCTTTTCTTCATCGAAGTCCGTGACAAGAGCTTCGGTTGTTAGTACCATTCCAGCAATTGAGGCAGCGTTCTGGAGGCCGCTTCTAACTACTTTTGTGGGGTCGATGACACCTGCTTCAAAGAGATCTTCAAAGACGTCTTTCTTTGCATTGTACCCAAAGAGTTCACTGGGTTCAGCCCTGATGGTTGCAACGACTTCAGCACCTTCTTTGCCTGCATTTTCAGCGATCTGGCGTACAGGTTCCTCGATAGCTCTCTGAACTATTTTTACGCCTACTTCTCTGTCGCCTTCAAGTTTCAGGGAGTCCAGAATGGTAGCTGCACGGAAAAGACTTATTCCACCACCTATAACCACACCTTCTTCAACTGCGGCTTTTGTGGCATTGAGAGCGTCATCAATTCTCATCTTTTTTTCTTTCAGCTCGGTTTCGGTTGCAGCTCCCACCTTGATTACTGCTACCCCACCTCCTAACTTTGCCTGGCGCTTTTTGAGTTCGGTCTTCCTGTAATCCGCATCTGCAATATTAATCTGAGCTTCGATAAGGCTGACCCTTTCCTTAATCTTTGCTTTATCACCTTTGCCTTCCACAATGATGGTCTTATGGTTGTCAATTGTGACTTTCCTTGCACTTCCAAGCATATAATCATCGAATTCCTCAAGCTTCATGCCCTTGTCTTCGCTGATTACCTGTCCGTCGGTTAGCACGGCAATATCTTCGAGCATTTCCTTTCTCTCGTTTCCAAACCCTGGAGCCTTGACCGCACAGACCCTCAGTGCTCCGCGAATGATATTCAGAATCAGGGCAGCCTGGGCATCCCCATCGACATCGTCAGCAATAATAAGGAGAGAACGGCCTTCAGAAGCAACTTTTTCAAGCACGGGAACGATCTGCTTCATGCTGTTGATTTTTTTGTCCGTGATCAGGATGTAAGGGTCGTCAAATTCGCAGACCATCTTCTCGGTATCTGTTGCCATATAAGGAGATACAAAGCCTCTGTCGAACTGCATTCCTTCTACAACATCCAGGCTGGTCTCCATTGTTTTGGAGTCCTCAACCGTGATTACCCCATTATAGCCGACTCTTTCCATGGCATCGGTAATCAAACTACCGATTTCTTCATCATTATTTGCAGAAATTGTAGCTACCTGTACGATTTTCTCCTTACCTTTTACCTCAACGCTCTTGCTCTTGAGATAGTCTACAACCTTTTCTGTTGCAATCTCAATACCTTTTTTGACATCTATAGGGTTTGCTCCGGCACTGATATTTTTCAGGCCTTCCCTGATCATGCTCTGGGCAAGAAGAGTTGCAGTGGTTGTTCCATCTCCGGTATTATCCTGAGTTTTTGAAGCAACTTCTTTGACAAGCTTGGCCCCCATATTTTCGAACTTGTCATGAAGCTCGATCTCCTTTGCAATGGTTACCCCGTCATTTGTGACCACAGGTTTTGTACTTTTGTCCAGTACAACATAACGTCCCTTTGGCCCGAGAGTGATCTTGACAGTATTTGCAACTTTATCTACACCGTTTAAAAGTGCCTTTCTTGCATTTTCATCAAACATTATCTGCTTTGAAGCCATCTGTATTCACCTGAATTAAAGTCAAATAGAATCAAACCTTTTCTCAAGTTAAATTTAGAGAATTAAGTTCGGATATATTCTTAAATTCTATGAATCAAATCTGAACACATTTTTCCTATGTTCTTCAAAATCGGCCTCGTTCAAAATTATTCATTAGCAATTGTTGCCAGAATATCCTTGAAGTCGACAAAAAGGAACTTTTCATCGTCAATTTCAATTTCATCAGATTGGTATCCCCCGTAGATTACATGGTCACCTTTCTTCAGGGGAAGCTCCTTTCCATCTTCAAAAGTCCCTACCGCAATAACAACACCTTCCTTTTTCTCCTGCCGTGCAGACTCAGGGATATATATCCCGCCTTTTGTCACTTCTTGTTTCTTCTGGTGCTTAAGCAAGACTCGTTCGCCAATAGGTTTGATAATCACTTTATTGTTCCTCCTTATGTGTAAGTGACCCCATTTTAGCTGAACATTAACTGGTAGCTATGAATCAGTATGGGATTAGTCAATATATTGAGCGCTCGTGCGCTTAACTATCTGCATATAATGTGAGTCTCATATTTAAAAGTTACTGGAAAAATAAATAAGATTCTCAAAAAATCGAAATGATTTCGACAAAATACAAAAAATCTATATATACAAGATATTGTAAAATATACAATGATGGTCCAACAGATAATCCTCAGATATCTTGAAAAACCGCATGTAAAAAGTATGGAAGACGATCTTCTATGGCTATGCGATAGCTTTGGCTTTTCTTCGGGTAGAGACACGGAAAATACTGCCACCAGGATAGTTTTTAGTCTGCTTGATAGACTATCAAATGATGAAATAACTTCCTCAGAAGCCCTTGCTGAAGACCTTCAGATGAAAATATCCAGAGTAAACCATCATCTGAGGAATCTTAATGATTCAGGTCTCCTTTACAGAAAAAAACGTCTGATATACCTTCGTGGGGGAAGCCTGAAAGCTGCAGTAAAAGAAATGCGAAAGGACTCGGAAAGAATTTTTGACGAGCTTGAAAGCATAGCTGAAGAAATAGATCTCAGAGCAGGGATCAAAAATAGATAAGAAATTAAGACAGAGACAGAGAAGAATTCGACATTAACTGAGCAGTAAAGAGCTCAATAATAAAAATTTTAAACAGGAACAATACTCAATAATAAAAATTTGGACCGGAAAAAACTCAATAGTAAAACTTTGAACCGGAAAGAAACTGAATAATAAAACTTAAACCGGAAAGAAATTCAATAATGAACTCACTTATTTCCACAACCGTGAATAAAGTATCCATAACTCGCTGCCCTGATTATTTTTATACAGAAAAAGCAATAGCTGAGGCTCTGGAACTTCTAGGGGGCCTTGAAAATATAATCCATCCTGGTGACAGCGTACTCCTGAAACCGAATATCCTTGCAGCTGCCTCTCCTGAAAGTGCAGTAACCACTCATCCTTCAGTTGTAGCGTCAATGTGCAAATTCGTACTTAAGGTTGGAGGAAAACCTATAGTAGGGGACGGAGCCGGAATCTCAAGGCCAGGAGCCACCTCAAAAGCTCTGAAAGTTTCAGGTATAGAAGAAGCTGCCCGAAAAGCCGGAGCAAAGGTAGTAAACTTCGAAACCTCAGGCTTTACCCAGGTAGATGTCCCGGACCCTCTCCAGTTCCGCAAGTTATACATTGCAAACCCTGTCCTTGAAGCTGATGTAGTTATATCTCTCCCAAAACTAAAAACTCATGAACTTACCTACTACACAGGTGCAGTCAAGAACTTTTTCGGAACTCTCCCTTTAAGGTGCCGGAAGGAAGCGCATCTTCTTGGAAAAAAAGACCTTTTTGGTGAAGCAGTTGCCGACGTATACTCGGTTGTCAAGCCTGCCTTCGCAGTCATGGATGGGGTTATAGGCATGGAAGGAAATGGGCCTTCTCATGGGAAACCCGTAAATTCCAGAGTAATTTTGGCAAGCCGGGATTGTATTTCCCTGGATATTGTTGCTGCGGAAATGATAGGTTTTGACCCTCTCAAAATTCCCACGACACAAGGAGCCATGAAAAAAGGATTTGGAAACCAGTGTCCTGTTGTGGTTGGAACCCCATTAGAAGAAGTCAAAATGAAATTCAAACCATCAAGTGGAGGAGTCAGTACAGCTCCTTCCTTTCTTACCCGCAATCTAGGCAAATACTATAAGATTTATCCCAGGATAAACAGGAGAAAATGCACTCACTGCGGAGCCTGTTATTTAAACTGTCCCCCTCATGCTGTTGAACGGCTCGAAGACGGGAATTTTAAAATCAATGAAGAAAAATGTATCCTGTGTTATTGCTGCCGTGAACTATGCCCCAATAATGCAGTGGAAATTAAAAAGTCGCTGCTTGCAAAGCTTTTGTCAGAAAAGACAACATGAATATGTAAAAGTGACAACACATCAAAATCATAAGTAGAAGAATTAACAGGAAGTTAATAGGAAGTTAATAGGAAGTTAACAGGAAATTAATAGGAAGTTAATAGGAAGTTAATAGGAAGTTAATAGGAAATTAACAGGAAATAGATTCTTTTAATCGATTTTTAAGTCAATTTAAAGACAGATTCAGACTTTCAGAATAAACCGAATATAAAATAGTTAGCAGATAGCTAGCGTTTTTACCTTAATATAATTTAGTTTAGGGAGACATGTTAATATGCCTCCCTCATACATTTATTATATGTGTTCCCGTCTCTCTGCTCTCACCCTTTCTCTTTAGTGATATTTGCGTTCCCGCCTTTCTGCTATCTCTTTATCTCTTTCCAACTGCTCAAGTCTCCCTTCATCGGTTTCTGTCTTTTCCAGCTTTTCTATCCGTTCTTTTTCCTGCCGTGCTATTAATTCTTCTGCTGTTCCCAGGGGTCTTTCACTTTGAGTACGAGTTGTCCTCTGTGGCTGGGTTTCTCTAGGCATTCCTGTAGCTACGCCTGTCTGCCAGTAAGGCTGGTATCCATAATAGGTGTAGGTTCTGGAGAGCTCCTCACGAGTTAAAGGCCAGTTGTCCTTGTCAAAGCCTTCTGCCTTTTCCAGGACATCCCTGGGAATATCAAGTAAGAAGGCATGCTCATGCGGCCTCAATGTAAAAGCCTGCCAGGGAATTGCAAAGAATTTGTCGGCCATGCCCAGGAATCCGCCAAAGGAAAGCACTGCATATGCTATTTTACCATTTTCCAGGTCAATGATTAGTTCTTCGATCCTTCCAAGGTCTTCTCCAGCAGCATTGACAACTCTATCCGTTTTTATCGTACTTGCTGATAAAAAGTCAGGCATTTCTCTACCTGCCATAACTCTCGTCTGGGTCAGAGTCTCAGCTTCTACCCGCTCTCTCTCCAGCTGTGCCAGTCTCTGTCTCTCGGTCTCGGCCTGACTTTCTACTTCAGTACGTTCTCTTTCCAGCTGTGCCAGTCTCTGTCTCTCGGTCTCGGCCTGTCTCTGGGCTTCTGTACACTCCCTTTCCAGTTGAGCCAGTCTATCTCGACGGGTTCCCTCCTGTACCTGTACTGACCTCAACTCTTCTTCAAGACGGGCTACTGCTTCCATTTTTTCCTGTCTTCTTGCTTCCTGTAGCTCTTTTTCCAATTGTGCTAACCTTTGTTTCTCAGCCTGTGCCTGCCTCTCAGCCTCAATCCGCTCTTTTTCCAGACGCATCAACCTTTCCCTTTCGGCATCTACCTGTTTCTGGGCTTTCATCTGCTGTTTTTCTAGCTGGGAAATTTTTTCTTCCTGTGTTCTCCTTAACTCTTCAAGCCTTTCTCTTTCTTGCTGCGTCTTTCTCTCTTCTTCTGCTCCTACCAGTGGCACCTGTCCTTCTCTTTCCATTCTGGCCATCCTTTCAGGTTCGCCTTCAACTGGCATTGCTGCCGAAACTCCTGCTGCCTGTGTTGCCACTCCTATCTGCCAGTAAGGTTGATACCCATAGTAGCTGTAGGTTCTGGAGAGCTCCTCACGAGTTAAAGGCCAGTTGTCCTTGCCAAAGCCCTCTGCTTTGTCGAAAGTCTCATTAGACACATTGAGAGCGAAAGCATGCTCATGCAGTCTAAGTGAAAGAGCCTCCCAGGGAA
Organism: Methanosarcina spelaei; assembly: GCF_002287235.1. Taxonomy (GTDB): domain Archaea; phylum Halobacteriota; class Methanosarcinia; order Methanosarcinales; family Methanosarcinaceae; genus Methanosarcina; species Methanosarcina spelaei. The sequence continues at coordinate 12,953 of NZ_LMVP01000090.1, read as the reverse complement.
GAGCAAACAATTTATTGCCTATACCCAGAAATCCACCATGTGAGACTACAACGTACCCTACTTTTCCATCCTGAAGATCAATCATAAACTCTTCAATCTTCCCGGTATCCTTTCCAGATTTATCGACAACTTTATCCCCTTTTAGCGTGTCTGCGGACAAGAAATCTGGATTTTCCCTCTCTGAAGATGTGCCTCTTGTCCTGGCCATCCTTTGTGATTCGACTTCTTCAGGTACTCTTAGCTGCCAGTAAGGCTGGTATCCATAATAGCTGTATACGGTGGAAACCCACTCACGGGAGGTTATAGGCCAGTTGTCTTTGTCAAAGCCTTCTGCTTTTTCCAGAACGTCCTTGGGAATATCAAGGATGAAGGCATGATCATGAAGTTTTAATCTAAATGCTTGCCAGGGAATAGCAAACAATTTATCGCCCAGGCCCAGGAATCCTCCAAAAGACATTACGACATACGCTAGCCTTCCGTCACGAAGATCAATCATTAATTCTTCAATCTTTCCAAGGTCATCCCCAGATTCATTGACAATCTTATCTCCTTTTATTGTGCTTGATGACAAAAATTCTGGATTATTTCGATCTGCCATATTTCCAACTCCCTAAATTTTATAAATATATGTTTAAATGCCTGCGTTCCAGGCATAACTTTAATTTTCCCCCGATTCAGTTTGTTCCAGCAACCCTATCTCCCAGTAGTTAATACTTGTTCTTTTTTCTCGATAAAGGCTCAAACATTTTTGACAGATTTTATAGTCTGGGTATCTGCCAGTAAGGCTGATATCCATAGTAACTATACACAGTGGAAAGCCACTCATAGGTGGTTACAGGCCAGTTATCCTTATCAAAGCCTTCTGCTTTTTCAAGAGTATACTTAGGAATATTAAGTAAGAAGGCGTGTTCTTGAAATTTTGCTTGAAGAGCCTGCCAGGGAATAGCAAAGAATTTACCGTTCATACCCGAAAACTCACCAAAGGAGAGGACGGCATATGCCACTCTTCCAGCCTGGAGGTCAATTATTAACTCTTCAATCTTTCCAAGATTCTTTCCAGCGATACTGACAACCTTTTCTCCTTTTATTGTGTCTGCCGGCAAAAAATCTGGATATTTTCTAACTGATGTTCTTCTTATTCTAACAATTCTTTCCGATTCGGTCTCACCAGGCAATCCGGCTTGTTTTGCCACTACAGTTTGCCAGTAAGGCAGATGTCCATAATAAGTGTAGACTCCGGAGAGTTCATCTAGGGTTAAAGGCAATCTATTCTTATCGAAATCTTCGGCCTTTTCCAGAACCTCACCGGAGATATCGAGAATGAAAGCATGCTCATGTATTTTTGGTGTAAGAGCCTCCCAGGGAATAGCAAACAGTTTATTTCCCTTATCCAGGATTCCACTAAAAGACAATACGGCATATGCTATTCTTCCGTCCGCAAGATCAATCATTAATTTTTCAATCTTCCCAATATTTTCTCTAGTTTTATTGATGACCTTGTTACCTTTTAGTGCACCTTCTGACAAAAAATCCGGATCATCTCTATCTACCATATTCTAGCTCCCCAAACTAAAAAGATAAGTGTTTTTAAAGCCTGGACTCCAAGAACGATTACAAATTTCTCTCCTGATTAAGTTAGTTCCAACCCCCCATTTACCAGTACTTATACCTGTATCTATGATTAAGGTTCAGATATTGCCCGGACGGCTCTCTATTCTTTGTGTCTGCCAGTAAGGCTGATATCCGTAGTAACTGTACATAGTAGCAAGCCACTCACGATTAGTTACAGGCCAGTTATTTTTATCAAAACCTTCTGCTTTTTCCAGGACGTCCTTGGGAACATCAAGTAAGAAAACGTGTTCGTGTGGCATTAGTGTAAAAGCCTGCCAGGGTATACCAAATAGTTTATCACCCAGGCCCAGGAATCCGCCAAAAGACAAGACGACATATGCTATTCTTCCATCTGTAAGATCAATCATGAATTCTTCAATCTTTCCGATATCCTCTCCGTCTGCATTGACGACCTTATCCCCTTTTAGCGTGTCTGCGGACAAGAAATCTGGATTTTCTCTCTCTGAAGATGTGCCTCTTGTCCTGGCCATCCTTTGTGATTCAGCTTCTTCAGGCACTCCTGTCTGCCAGTAAGGTTGATACCCATAATAGCCATATACAGTGGAAAGCCACTCATGTGAAGTTACAGGCCAGTTGTCTTTATCAAACCCTTCTGCCTTTTCAAGAGTCTCTTTAGGAATATCAAGTAAAAAGGCATGTTCGTGTGTTCTCAGTTTAAAAGCCTGCCAGGGAATGGCGAACAGCTTATCACCCAGACCAAGAAATCCACCAAAAGAAAGAACGACGTATCCTATTCTTCCATCATGGAGATCGATCATTAATTCTTCAATTTTCCCAAGATCTTCTCCTTCCCTATTGACGACCTTATCTCCTTTTATTGTGCTTGCTGACAAAAAATCCGGATTATCCCTATTTGCCATATTCCAACTCCCTAAATTTAAGGAGACATCCGTCTCAAAGCTTGCGTCTCTAGACACAGCTCCAAAACCTCCCCCTAATTAATATTATTTTTTTGATGTTACTTAAAACTACCGGAATCATTAAAAGTAATATTTTATGTTATTAAGTAAAGATATATTGATAAATATTATAAAGAAGGGACAGAAATGGGAAGGTTTTTTGGAAAAGTATTCATTTATATCGAAGAATATTGTGCTAGCAATCAGTTGAAACATCGGATAACATCTCTTTCTTTGAAGAAAGTTATTGCTTGAACTGCCAAGTAAAAAAGAGGCATTTATAGGGAAAATTTTCAATTAGTATTAAGAATCAAATTTTTATAGCGATTTAAAGCGTTTATAAACACTTTGACAATGCGAATTGGAAAGTCTACAGATCCTAAAAGAAATGAAAAGCCGGTAATTAAGTTATAATCTTTTCCTTTTTATCTTTTTGAAAGCTCTTTTAACTCATAAAGCCAAAATAGATATCAGAATTCATAGACAATACTTCTGAAATCTTACCTTCGAAGGTGATAAGATACCCCAGACCTATATAGACACCGAATATGCTCCAGAAAAATGCTTTCATTGCAATGGAGCCGGACATGTTAATGGCAAAATTTGTGAAGCTTGTGGGGGACAGGGTGCTGTACTCGTTGCTCAGCCTGCGATAGTATGTCCTCTATGTAACGGTTCCGGGATTTTTGAGAGTGGAACTTGCAGGGTATGCGGAGGAAGCGGCTGGGCTCTTCTTTGAAAACAATTTTATGGATCACGGAAGTGAAAGGAGCGACTTAAAGGTGAAAGGAGCGACTTAAAGGAAATCTCGGGATTTCGGGAAGACTATCAATTTTGCCTTTTCCGAAACTCTGCTTTTCTTTCATCAGGTAGACAGTCAAAACAAGTTCCATAGTTTACGGACTTATATCTGTTCCTGCACTTAGGGCAGATATCCATACCCCTGAGGCTTGCAAAATGGCAGCGTTTGCAAAGCACAATTGCATTTTTCAAGGACTCACGTTCTTCCACTGCTTTTTTAGTTTCTTCTTCAATTAACTCTTTAATCCCGGTTTCTTCTAGCCATTCATGATAAAGCTTTTTGAAATTGCCTTCTTCTGAATCTTCAAGGAGAACTTCAATAAATTGCTCCTCAAGGTTAGTATGATCAGGTTCGGTTTTATGTACAGTTGAAGCTTTATGCCAGGTAGGGTGACTTTTGTGACGGTGTTTGCCGGAAGGAATAGAATCGAATTTTTGATAATTTTGCCTGTAAATTTCCCTGAACCTGATATATGCAGCACTGTAAATCTCGGAGCTAACCTGCGTCGGAGAAAAAGCTCTGGGAGTGTGAATACATAGGGAGTCGGAAGATCCACACCACGCACAGGTTTTACCTTTGAGAAATTCAGCCCTTTTTTCTTTCCATTCCTTTGTGTTACGCTTCATAGAGTCACCTCAAGAGAACTAAAGTAAAATAGACTCCTTTACTTAGTTAAGTAAGAGAAAAAGTCTTCCAAAAATGGAAAATTCGGCATGGACATAATACTTTGAAATTGTAAGGTTTTATTTTCCTTCGTTACTGAAATAAATAATATATTTTGTCCCCTGGCTTTTTTTAAGCTCTATACAACCGTCTATTTGTTCAACAAGAATGTTTACTAGCTGGAGCCCCAGGGATTCAGTATTTTGAAAGTCAACCTCTTTGGGAATTCCTGTCCCGTTATCGGCTACTATAAGCATGTAACGGAAATTATTGTTTATAGAGTCCTTACAGTCGTTTATACAATCCTTACAGTCGTTTATACAATCCTTACAGTCCTTACAGTCTTCCTTCAGTGGACGGTTTTTATCCTGACCTGAGATGCCGTACTCTGTAGCAAGAGTTTCAGTTCTGTAGAAATTTATGTTGATTTCGCCTTCTTTTCCCGAGGGAAAAGCATGCTTCAGGGAATTTGAAACGATTTCGTTTACAATAATTCCAAGAGGAACTGCAGTATTCATTCCCAGATAAACCTGCTCAAGGTTCAATTTGAGGCTTATATTCCTGTTTCCTACATTGTAGGAACTGAAAAGATCTGTGGTTAGCTTTCTCAGGTAGTCCGAGAATTCGAAAGCATCCGTACTTTCGCTCTCATGGAGCCTCTCATGGATCATCGCAATGGATTCGACACGGTTCTGGCTCTCTCTAAAGGCTTCGATCACTTCTTTGTCTTCGAATTTTTCTGCCTGAAGGCTGAGGAGAGATGAAATTACCTGAAGGTTATTCTTTATGCGGTGATGGACCTCTTTTAATCTAATTTTGTCTATTTTTTCCAGAGCTTCCTCAGCCATTTTGCGTTCGGTGATATCATAAACCAATCCCTGGAACTTTCCTGAACTTTCTGATTCATCCAGGATTCTCTGGACGATCTCACGGACCCATTTTATTTCCCCGTCTTTTTTCTGTATACGATATTCACTTTCAACGATAGAATTAATGTTTAGTTTTAGTTTTTCCTTTTTTTTAGAAGTAACAGGACGGTCTTCAGGTATGGTTATTTCCTGCCAGTCAACTTTTCCAGAGAGGAAATCCTGCTTCGAATAGCCGGTCATTTCCTCAACCGAACCATGTAGAAATATCAGTTTAAACTCTTTATTAAACTGAAACCCGATTCCCTGAAGATTTTGCATATAGGAACTGTAACTATCTGACTCGTATTCCGGATTGTCTTCTTTCTTAGCATTTCGATACGCAGTCAAGTATCTTTTACCTATCATTCTGCAAATATGACCGTACTCATCCTCAAAGAAAACAGCTTTCTGCCTGAAATCCTCTTCTCGGTGTTTAAATTCTCTGAAGAGAAGACTGCAAGGTTCTTCGAATCCGATATCTACGATTGCTTTATAGACCAGATAAAAAGACAGTAATTTAAAGAAGAGACCTACAATGCTTGGAGCCTCACCAATTTGACTGTCGAATATAAATAGCAGTGAAACAAAACCTGTAAGCACCAGGGAGATTGAGAGTAAATTGAAAACTTTTTCTTCGAACCTATCTCTGACAATATACATGAGAAAAAATGAACAGAGAAATATGAAAGAAATTAAGTATCCACTTGCTACTTCGAATTGGGTAAACCCTGAGCCCTGGAAATAGGAATCCGGGAGGTTTTCGGAAAAAAAAATTGAAATCAGGCAGGTAACACTAATTACTGCATATACAAGAAATGCCTTCCAGGCAAAAATTGAACTTTCAAGGGTTTTGACGTTTCTCTCCTGTCTATCTCCAGCGCATATCAAAAACAACGGAGCTACCAGAAAAGAAATACTTTCCAGGAATCTTGCGACGATCCAGAACTTAGCAGTCAGGTTTGTATCAAATTCTGGAAATACCTTCATGTGGTGAAACGCAAGTGCATTCAGAAAGTCGAAACTTCCTACGAAAAAGTAACCGACCCCCAATATCAGAAGGTATGGGTTTTCCAGGCGGCTTCTTGACTTCCATATGATTAGGAATATCACGTATGCAAAGTAGACGCTAAACAGTTCTATTACTATATGGAAGAGGAGGTAATTGTTAAGACTAATTAGATAAAGCAAAATAATTATGGTTATCCAGACCATCAATTCGTAGAAGTCTACTTTGAGTATGTTTTTCCTGACATCTGATATGTTCAATCACCCCCTTGCACCTAACGCCTCAAGAATTCATGAACTTTATATAAGACTGAATGTTTAGATTTACAAAGTGTTTTTAACATCAAGTAAATGGTTTTTAACATTAAGTTGATTTTAACATTGAGTAAACGATTTTAACATCAAGCAAATGGTTTTTAACATTAAGTTGATCTTAACATTGAGTTATACTGAGTTTATAATTTAGACCGGAATAACCTGCAAATAACGGAATCGGAAGAGCAAAAAGCATTGCAGAAAAAAGAATAAGAGAAAGCCAGGAGGCACCATACCTTATTAACTGTATTCTCAGTAAAGCAGCGCAGACAATATGCTCTCCCAAGTATATCAATTCCAAGAAGAATCATCAATGATCAAGCAATTCATTATTTATTCATATACAACAACTCACTTTCCAAATTTATAATATACATAAGAGCATAAATTATTTTAAGTTAATTATTCAAAAAATTGTCTACAAGCAAAAAATAATTTGGCGTAAAAAGTTTGAACAGCTTGATAACACGTATTACTATAGGCAATTAGTTAGAATGTATTGAATCTACTGTAAATCCTGAGTCATGTTTATATGCTGTATTTGAAACTGGTATACAATTATTGAGTTTTCAATTTGATAACTTTTTAGAGTTTGTTGTTTTATAGAATTTACAGAACATTGTCAGATAATATTTCTAATTTTTACTCTTTCCCTAGTCCCATTTCAAAAAGAAGTAATTATATAAATTTTAAGCTTAAATTTTATACTCTATACGTTTAAGGGTTTGAACATAGATACTATAAATCAATGTGATTTATCTTAGTACCTGCAGCAAAATAACTTAGGCACGTTTTTATACTGTACGTAAATATTTTCGCAAACAAGCTCAACTATTTATTTCAAACATAATTGTATATTGCATAGGTTATTTCGTTGCGGGCACTTAGATTATCTTTTCAATTAATCAAGTTCGACAGGGGTTGAGGGACAAATGGCACTTTTTAAAGACCGGGTGGATGCCGGGAAAAAGCTTGCAAAAGAACTTTCGAAATACGCAAACCGTTCAGATGTGTTGATACTTGCACTCCCGCGTGGTGGGGTTCCTGTTGCATTTGAAGTTGCAAAGGAACTTAACGTAAGGATGGATGTGTTCATAGTACGAAAACTGGGAGTACCCGGAAATGAAGAACTGGCAATGGGAGCGATCTCTTCGGACAATATTCGTGTGTTGAATGAAGATGTTGTCAGATCTTTTCAGATACCTGAACGGATAATTAATATGGTATCTGAGAATGAGCTCAAGGAACTTGAACGCAGGGAACGCGCTTATCGTGGAGATAGACCCAAACCTGAGATCAGCGGCTCGACTGTGATTTTAATAGATGACGGGCTTGCTACAGGTGCGACAATGCGTGCAGCTGCAGCTGCAATTAAAACTAAAAACCCGGCTAAAATAGTGGTTGCAGTGCCCACAGGAGCACGTGATACGTGTGAGCTTTTCGTAAGGGAGGTAGACGAAGTAATATGCGTAGCTACTCCTGAACCTTTCTATGGGGTGGGAGCCTGGTACGGGAATTTCAGTCAAACCACCGATGAAGAAGTCTGCGAACTTCTGGATAAAGCAAGAGCTCTCCCAGCAAGATAATAGTAACGTTTGGTATTTGGTAATACAATTATAAAGATAGTAATGTTTAATGTTTAGTAATGCAATTTAAAAATGATAATGTTTTATATTTAGTAATGCAGTTTAAAGATAATAGTAATGTTTGATATTTAGTAACGCAATTTATTATTTTTCAGATTCGGACCTATAATTAATAGACCTATAATTAATAGTAAAATGTTTTGGGGGGTTATAATGAGAGAACTATCAAGTAAAGGTAAAAGCAGTAACGAAGTCAAGATCCCGATTAATTCTATTACACTTGAAGGAAACCTAACAATTCCCGAAGGAGCAAAAGGAATTGTTGTTTTTGCACATGGCAGCGGAAGCAGTCGTTTCAGCTCTCGGAATCGGTATGTTGCTCAGGAACTTCAGAAAGAAGGCCTTGGAACACTGTTGTTTGATCTGTTGACAGCTGAGGAAGAGAGAATTGACATGATAACTGCTCACCTAAGGTTTGATATTGACCTGCTTGCAAACCGGCTTGTTAGCGTAACAAACTGGCTGCTTTTCAGCAATCCTGAGACTAAAAATCTCAACATAGGTTACTTTGGTGCCAGTACGGGAGCTGCAGCAGCACTCATAGCCGCAAAAGAACATACGAACGATATAAAGGCTGTAGTTTCCAGAGGTGGAAGGCCCGATCTGGCCGAAAAAGCCCTACCGAATGTAAAGGCGCCAACACTACTTATTGTAGGTGGGGAGGATTATCAAGTAATAGAAATGAACGAGTGGGCATTAGACCGCTTGAAAGTGGAACAAAAAGAACTTAAGATTGTTCCCGGAGCAACCCATCTCTTTGAAGAACCGGGAACATTAGAACAGGTCGCAAATCTGGCTGGAGAATGGTTTAAAAAATACCTTCTGGAAAAAGAATAAAAAGTTAAAACAAGTAGGGAAAAGACTAAATATAGTTTTGTTTAAATGTTAGTCTTGTTTAAATGTTAGTCTTGTTTAAATGTTAGTCTTGTTTAAATGTTAGTCTTGTTTAAATGTTAGTCTTGTTTAAGTATTAGTTTTGTTTAATATTAGTTTTTGTTTTAAGTTTTAATTTTGTTTTAAATATCCGTATTATATGGCAAAAATGGTTCTCAAAAACAGTTTTATTTTAATTTTCCAGAGTTTTCGGAGCTACTGAACCAGATAACGAACTCTGTTCCCCTGTTCCTTCTGAGCTCAATACAACCGTCAATCTGTTCTGTGAGAATATTTATTAGCTGGAGCCCCAGGGAATCAGTATTTATAAAGTCAATTTCTTCGGGAATTCCTCTGCCATTATCAGCTACGGTCAAAATGTAATCAATGTTTGGTTCATCCTGACAACTTATGCCCGTTTCTGGCTTTTCTGGTTTTGAGACGTACTTGTCTGCTTCTTGCAGTTGAATACTGATTTCACCGTTATCTCCGTCAGGAAAAGCATGCTTCAAAGAGTTTGAGATTAGTTCATTTACGATAATTCCAAGAGGAATTGCAGTATCCATGCCAAGATAAACATGTTTAAGTTCAAGCTTCAGGTTTACATGACTCTTGCCCACATGATATGAACTGAAAAGATCTGCGGTCAGTTTCTGCAGATAATCTGCAAAATCGAGAGTATCGATGCTGTTACCTTCATGAAGCTCCTCATGAATTATTGCTATGGATGCAACGCGGTTCTGGCTTTCCCTGAAGGCTTCGAGTACCTTTTCATCTTCGAATTTTTCTGCCTGAAGGCTGAGCAGGGATGATATTACCTGAAGGTTATTTTTTATGCGGTGGTGAATCTCTTTTATACGAGTGCCTTCTATTTTCTTCAGTGCTTCTGCTGCCATTTTATACTGAGTAATATCGTGAACCGAACCCTGAAATTTCGCAGACGTTCTAGACTCATCCGATATTTTTTGCAAAAACTCTCTGACCCATTTTATTTCTCCGTTTTTGGCACGTATCCTGTATTCACTTTCAATGACGAAATCCAAATTTGATTTCAATTTTTCTCTGTTTTCAAAAATCACATGACGGTCTTCAGGTAAGACTATCTCTTCCCAATTAATTTTTCCGGATAGGAAATCCTGTTTCATATAACCTATCATTTCCTCAACAGGTCCGTATAAAAATAGTAGTCTGAAGTCTTTATTAAGCTGGAACAAGATTCCATGGAGATCTTGAATGAACGAATAGTAACTTTTTTCATTCTTATCCCATTTCCCTACATCCTCTGCCAGATATTTATTTATTCCAATTATCCCACACATACGATTGTATTCTTCCGAGAGGAGAGCTGCTTTCTGCCTTAAGTCCTCTTCGTTATATTTTAATTCCCTGAACAAAAAGCTATAGGGCTCTCCAAATCCCATTTCTACAATAGCCTTGTAAATCAGGTAAAAAGACAGGAGCTTGAGGTAATGCCCGAGAGCAAATTGGAAGTCGTAAACATTATTGAATATAGTAAATGTTAATTCTGAAAAAATTGTCAGTATTATAGAAGCTGCAAGTAGCTTAAAGACCTTGTTTTCAAAACAATTCCTCTTGAAATACAAAAGAACTAGAGAGCAAAAAAGCATTAAAGATATTACATACTCACTTAGAATTTTAAAAAGAGTGAGTCCGGAACCTTCGATATAACTATCAGGAAAGTTTCTGAAAACAAAAATTGAGAGTATGCATAAGAGGGTAGTTACTGCATATATAAAAAAGACCCTCCAGGCAAACATAGACTTTTCTACGGGTCTTACGTAATCTCTTACACCATTCATTCCATATTTTATCAGAAGTAACGACGCTACCAGAAATGAGATACCTTGCATATACCTTGCAGCTATCCAGAGCTGGGTAGGGAGGTTCGTACCAAATCCGGGAAACATTCCCATACTTTCATATGATAATGTATGTAAAAGGTCAAGAGTTCCAACGAAAAAATAGGATATTCCTATAAATAGAATGTACCTGTTTTCCAGAAAAGTCTTTGATTCCCAGGCAAGAAGAAAAATAATATAGGCAACGATAATACTAAACATTTCTACAAGAGTGTGAAAAAGAAGGTTGTTACTAAGGCTAAGTATGTGAAGCAGACCTATTATAACCGCCCAGAATATTATATTTTTATACTCAGGACGTACTACTTCATCCCATAGATTTGAAATATATAATAACTCCTTTTTACAGCTTACTATGTACCCAAACAAACTTATCCATTTTATAGTAATTATATTTTCAGCATATAAATATAGTATATTTAGTATTATATGTTTCTAACATGAAGATTCTAAAAAACTATAAAAAAGAAGATGGCTTCATAAAAAAGAATCAGTATTTAAAATATCCTTCATTGATACATATTGTCCAACTATTTCCTGTTTACGAACTTTTAATTCTTTACTGTTTGCTCTTCTAAACGTTGTTTTAAAAAAATTGTTAGTGAATTAAAAAACGATGGGAGTTATATGAAGCCATTATTTCATAAAAAACAGTGTGTTCAAAAGCATATAGGTTTGAATAGAGATTTTGAATAGAGATCTTGAATAGAGATTTTGAATAGAGATTTTGAATAGAGATTTTGAATAGAGATTTTGAATAGAGATTTTAAATCTATTTCCTTAAAAACAAACATGATATTCCTTGAATAACATGCACAACTATATGAAAATGCATGCTGATGGCAGCATTTTCATGCTAAATAAGTTAAGAGATACTGATATATTCTTATCTCCCCACCCATTTGATCTGATTTCAAACATTTAGATTATTCGTCCCCTCTTACTCATTGTCTCCTTGCTCCTGTCTCGTCATATCGGCAGCTTCACTATAGGTATTTTTTTGCTCCATTACTTTCTTCTCCAGAAGTCCATAAACAGCAGGACTTAGAATCACTTCTCCCCTAGCATTATAACGAGAACCGTGACAGTGACAGTCCCAGGTTTTATCAGCATCATTCCAGGAGACAGAACATCCCATATGTCTGCAGGCAGGGTTGAGAGTATAAAACACGCCCTGTGAATCCCTATATCCTAGATTCGGCAGGTAAACATATAAGTTAATATAATTATTCTCACATCTTTTTTCTTGATTTTCCATGGCAGACAAAAACAACAGTCGACTAGTCGAATCCTCAATAAAACGTACAAGATTTTTAGGTCACCTTGGTCTCATTGCTGGAGTTTTCCGAGAACTTGAAGTTGACAAACTGATCGATGAGAAACTCCCAAAGGAAAGGGATCACAAGATTCCTCACTCAGTCTGCATCCTTGCCATGGTACTCAATGGTCTTGGTTTCATAGGTCAACGTCTATACCTTTTTCCTGACTTTTTCAGGAATATTTCTATAGAAAGACTTTTTGGAGAAGGTGTAACACGAGAAGATCTGAATCAATATGCTATCGGAGAAACTCTTGACAGAATCGTAAAGTATGGTCCTACAAAACTGTTTACGGAAATTGTTCTTCACATTATGAATCGTCTACCTATTCCTGTCCATTGTTTACACGCTGACACTACAAGTGTCAGCGTTTATGGTGATTATCAAGACGAAGAAACGGAGTCTATTGATATCACTTTTGGAATTCCCAAAAACGGAAGATGGGATCTCAAACAATTTGTGCTAAGTTTGATTGTAAATCAGCATGGAATACCCCTTTTTATGAACACTCATTCAGGGAATGCTTCCGACAAAAGCACAATTCTGGAAGCAATAAAGTCTCTCAAATCAGCTTTAAGTCCTGAAAGCAAAGTGTACTATGTCGCTGATAGTTCTTTTTACACTGACAATAATATCAATAATATAGGAAAGTCATTCTGGATCAGTCGTGTTCCTGCAACAATTAATGAGGCAAAGGAACTGCTAACTGCAAATCTAAACCTGAAGCCACTGAAAAGCGATGAAAGATACTCATTTTATCAAACCTTTGTTGATTATGGGGGAGTCAAGCAAAAGTGGGTTTTGTTGCTTTCTCATAAAATGAAAGAAAAGAAAGAGATAACTCTCAGAAAGAAGCTTCAAAATGAACTTGAAAAAGCAGAAAAGTCGCTTAAAAAACTGGTAGGAGAGGACTTCTTCTGTGAAGAAGATGCATTAAAAGCAGCAGAAAAATGGACTGCAGATTTCCCTTCTATTGTGTTTGAAAAAGTAGATTTGAAAACCGTTAAAAAA
>NZ_LMVP01000089.1 GCF_002287235.1 Methanosarcina spelaei | reverse complement strand
GTTACCGGGGAAGTTTCCATCCCCGCAGCAAGCTAGCGGGGTATTCGACTGAAATAAAACAAAATAAAATAAAACAAAACAAAATAAAACAAGAACAGTATTCAATAAAAGGTAAGAGTGCTTTGAATTACCATTAATAAAATCTTGGTGGGGCCGCTGAGATTTGGACTCAGGTCGCAAGACCCCCAGTCTTGCAGGATGGACCAGGCTACCCTACGGCCCCGCAGAGCAGATTGTACTTTCTTAATGGTAAATCTCTTTCTTTGTTTACCATCGCCAACTATTGTAATCAAATATGTAGTATAAATGAGTAACGGTAGAAGAGAGTAGGGAAATTCTTTTTACTGTTATTTGCACAGTATTCCATTGTTCATAAACGTTATCTTCGTCTGTATCTTTTAGCAGGATCGAGCTTGTTACGGTTTTTGAGAATCAACTTCAGAAGGCTTACTCAATATGCTTTTTGCCCGAAGGACTCGTTGAATAATAGTAATATGGGAAAATACAGCTACAAGTACTAGAGCCCAGCTGAGAAAACCTGAAATTCCGCCCAGAGCCAGGAGAATCATTCTTTCCGTACGTTCGGCAATTCCGACTGACAGTTTTCGACAGCCTGCGGATTCTGCACGAGCGCGAGTGTAACTTACCAGGAAGGAGCCTATCAGAGCAAAGCCTGCCCAGAGCCAGCCTTCGATTTGCACAATCGGAGAAAGGACAAGCCTGCCGTTAACTGCGCCTGCTATTATCCCGAGGAACATCAAGCCGTCAGAGTAACGGTCGCAAACCGAATCGAGTACACCTCCAAAAGGTGTAATCCGACCTTTTGCCCTTGCAACTCCTCCGTCAAGAATATCAAAGACTCCGCTAAAAAGAATAAGAAGACCACCCGCAAAAGGTTTGCCCAGCGCAAATGCTGCTCCTGCAGCGATGCTTACGGCAAAACCAAGTAACGTGAGAGTGTTCGGAGATAAAGGAATCAAGCGGGCAATGGGAATTATCAGCGTTCTTGCACTGTTTTTGAGTTCGTCGAAGATTTTTAACCCCTTCCTTTTACTAGCTGCGTGTATAGCTACATATAGATGATAGTATGGTTGAATATTAGCTTATCTTTTTGGGAAAAAACATTTCCGCACTTCCAATCTGCTATTAAGGGCTTCCTGAGGTGGGATAATTATCCAGACAAAATGTAAACAGGGACAATAAAAGAGTTTCTGTCAAAAAGAGAATTTTTAAAGATTTTCTGGTGATTTTAAGGGATTATTTCAATTACTTACTGACTTCACAGTGAGTCCTGAGTGGTTTTTATGGTTTATAAGTGATTTTTGTTTAATTCTCACGACTTTTAAGTGATTTGTAAGTGATTTTTTATCAAGAAAAACTTATAAGAACTCATGTCAAGGAGGAACCTTTAAGGATTTCCTGTCAAAAAAGAAGTTTGAATGATCTATATATAAGTCACATAAATTTAAAATAATGTGGAGTTAAAAAATGGAAATCGTAGAAAAGCACAGGTCAGAGTGTAAAAAATGCGGGCAATGTCTTAAGGTTTGCCCTCGCTACAATGACCTGAGTTTGCTTAACCGGTTGTATGGATATCTGGAAGGAAATTCGAATATTGATGCCAGCTCTCTGATGCGCTGCCTGACATGCGGACTCTGTACAGATGCCTGTCCTGTGGGACTGGGAATAAAAAAGCTTATTTCTCCTGCCAGACAGAAGTGGGTCAGTGAACACGGACTTACAGACAGGCAGACAATGGTAGACCCTGAGGCTGAGAACAATCTCTTTAAGAAGATTGCCGAGCTGGACGAAAACCCTATTTATAAGGAAAGCTCAGGTTCAGTAGTCTATTTTCCAGGCTGTGCAGGCACGTATATTAACAAAATCATGGCACAGGCTACGGTTGCACTGCTGGATAAAGCCGCAGTTGATTACACTGTCCTGAGTGGAGTCGAATACTGCTGTGGAGCCGTATCTGCGGGTGGAGGAGATCCAGGGCCAATTCAGAGGAGCGGTCAGCGGAACATTGATGAAATACGGAAAAGGGGGGCTAAAACTCTCATTACAGCCTGCCCTGGCTGCTTTAAGGCATTTAAAGATATCTACCCTCGAATTTTTGGGAAACTTAATTTTCAGGTATTGCACGTTTCTCAGTACCTTGAGCTTCTTATAAGGGAAGGAAAACTCACTCCGGAAACTGTGCTCAAGCATAAAGTCTTTTATCATGACCCGTGCCATCTTACCAGGGCAATGGGAGTATATCAAGAAGCAAGAGATGTGCTTGAGTATATCCACGGCACCGAACTTGCCAATGAAACCCCTGAAAATTCAGCTTGCTGTGGCTTTGGAGGCGGAGTAAGGGTCAATTACCCATCTGAGTCCCTGGATGTGGCCTCTGACCGCTACAGAGCTGCCGAAAAACTGGGCTGTGATATAATTATAACTAACTGCGGAGGCTGCATGCAGAATCTTATTGAAGCCGGACAGGATGAAAAAATACAAATTTTTGACCTTGCCGAATACCTTTCCCTCGCCTGCGGAATAAAAATAGAGAGGGAAGATTCAAGAATGCTGGAACTAGTCAATAGGGCCTACAAGTTCTGCATTTCAGGGTACGAGGAATCCAAAAGCTTATAATTTTACCTTAATAATCCATATATCCTTTTTGATTTCATTACCTTTTCTGATTTCATTACCTTTTCTGATTTCATTACCTTTTCTGATTTCATTACCTTTTCTGATTTCATTACCTTTTCTGATTTCATTACCTTTTCTGATTTCATTACCTTTTCTGATTTCATTACCTTTTCTGATTTCATTACCTTTTCTGATTTCATTATCTTTTTTATCAAAAAGAAGCTCAGTTTTCGATGGTAGATATGGAGGCTATAGAACTTGCAGGACCTGCACCACAACTGTGGGGAAGTTATAAATAGTAACACATACTACAACGGTTACCTACTTCCGGATATAAGAGTACAAATAGAGAGATAAGTGAATAGGTGAGACAGATAGCGTCTATGTAAAAGGGTATTTAAAGTCCACTACCATGCGAAATAAGACTGCGACCCTTTCGACCACAGGCAAAGAAATTTTGTTTGTGGGACGCAACCTGTAAGCAGTTTCCAGCTGAATGCTACTTGAAGTCTGAACTAAAAGAAATTTTATAAAAATACACTTTGAGCATTTAATATTTATATTTTTTGATAATTTTATTTTATTTTCTTCCTTAATATACAAATGAAAATTGAAAAACCGAAAACTATAAATAATACCCTCGATTTCATTACAGAATTTTTAGAAAAATATATATAGACGAATAACCAACAAAGTAATGGAGACATCTGAAAGATGAGTTATCAGACGGGATTAAAATGGCACAAAAAACACCCCATCTGCTAAAACACTCATGAACCCCAATCAGCGTAATCATGAATTCTTCATGGTTTCATTGTCTCGCTTGAGGTGATCATGGTTTCCCACCCATGGTGATCGTGAGTTTCTTCCTGTACATCCATCGCTTCACCCAGAAGCATGAGCTTACAGCCTGAATGTTCATGATTATTCGTGATAATTACAGGAGAGAAGTCTCTATATCTCAAAAACTAAAACGGAGGATGCAACATTAGCAAAGAAGAATTGCTTCAGGAACTTGCAGATGCTATAATTTCCTGCAAGAAGGATACAGTACTCGCTGTAGTTGAAAAAGCTAAAGGAGAACTGGAACCTTCCGAAATAATTGAAAAAGGGCTTGCAGTAGGCATGAATGAGGTTGGTACCCTTTTCGAGAGAGGAAAACTGTTCCTGCCACATGTGATGATGGCTGCCGATGCGATGGCTGCAGGAGTTGCAGCTCTTAAGGATCTTATGCCTGAAGGAGCTTCCGGCTCAAAGCTCGGTGTTATTGTGAACGGTACCGTAGAAGGTGACGTTCATGATATTGGAAAAGCAATTGTATCCACAATGCTCCAATCTGCCGGTTTTGAAGTATATGACATCGGCCGTGATGTTCCAATCAGGAACTTTATTGAGAAGGCAAAAGAAGTCAATGCTGATATGATTGGAATTTCCGCACTTATGACCACAACTCTCCAGGGACAAAAAGGAGTAATTGAGCTCCTCAAAGAAGAAGGACTCAGGGACAAAGTTAAAGTCATGGTAGGCGGTGCACCTGCAACCCAGGCCTGGGCTGATAAGATAGGTGCAGACTGCTATGCTGAAAATGCAACCGAGGCTGTTGCAAAAGCAAAAGAGTTGCTGATTTAAATCATTCTTATTCGGAGGTTAAAAAATGGCAAAAAATAATGCAGTTGCTGGATTTAATGCACTTAATGGCGTAGAATTAAACCTTTTTACCACTGATGAACTTAAGGCAATTCACTATGCAACCATGGAAGTTCTGATGAACCCAGGTGTTCAGGTTTCTGACCCCGAGGCAAGGCAGATCTTCAAGGAAAATGGCTGTGAAGTCGACGAAAATACCAACATTGTAAAGATCCCTGAATATGTTGTAAGAAAAGCTCTTCAGCTTGCCCCCTCCAGATTTGTCCTCTGGGGCCGTGACAAGAAGTTTAATACCGTTCAGGAATGCGGTGGCAAAGTCCACTGGACCTGCTTCGGTACCGGTGTAAAGGTCTGCAAGTATCAGGACGGTAAGTATGTAACCGTTGACTCCGTCGAAAAAGATATTGCAGACATCGCAAAACTCTGTGACTGGGCCGAAAATATTGACTACTTCTCTCTCCCAGTCTCTGCAAGAGACATTGCAGGCCAGGGTGCACAGGACGTCCACGAGACCCTTACTCCACTTGCAGGCACCTCAAAGCACTATCACCACATTGACCCTGTAGGCGAAAATGTCGAGTACTACTGGGATATCGTAAAAGCCTACTACGGCGGCAACGAAGAAGAAGCCAGGAAGAAACCAATCTTTTCCATGCTTGTCTGTCCAACCAGTCCGCTTGAGCTCAGTGTAAATGCCTGCCAGGTCATCATTAAGGGTTCTCGCTTTGGAATACCAGTGAACGTCCTGAGCATGGCAATGTCCGGTGGCTCTTCTCCTGTTTACCTTGCAGGAACCCTTGTAACTCACAATGCCGAAGTCCTTTCCGGAATTGTGCTTGCTCAGCTGACAGTGCCTGGATCTAAGGTTTGGTATGGAAGTTCCACAACTACCTTCGACCTGAAGAAGGGTACTGCTCCTGTAGGATCTCCCGAACTCGGTCTCATAAGCGCTGCGGTTGCAAAACTTGCCCAATTCTATGGTCTACCCTCCTATGTGGCAGGTTCCTAGTCTGATGCCAAGGTCCCAGACGACCAGGCTGGTCACGAAAAGACCATAACAACCCTTCTACCTGCTCTTTCTGGTGCCAACACCATATACGGGGCCGGGATGCTTGAGCTCGGAATGACGTTCTCAATGGAACAGCTTGTTATTGACAATGATATCTTCAGTATGGTCAAGAAAGCCATGCAGGGAATCCCTGTCTCAGAAGAAACTCTCGCAGTCGAATCTATCCAGAAAGTAGGCATCGGAAACAATTTCCTGGCTCTTAAACAGACCAGGAAGCTTGTGGATTACCCATCCTGCCCAATGCTCTTCGACAGGCACATGTTTGGAGATTGGGCTGCAGCAGGCTCAAAGGACCTTGCAACAGTTGCACACGAAAAGGTAGTGGACGTTCTTAAAAACCACCAGGTAACCCCAATCGATGCAGACATTCTCAAGGACATGCAGGCAATCGTGGACAAGGCTGACAAAGCCTTCAGAGGCATGTAATTACAATATCCAGATATTCAGGAGATCTAAAAATGGCAACCAAAGAAGAAATCATTGCAAAAGCAAAAGAAGCAATTACCGATTTTGACGATGAACTTGCAGCAGAAGTCGCAGAAGAATCCCTTGCTGCAGGGATTGATCCTGTAGAGCTCATTGAAAAAGGCTTTACCGCAGGCATGGAAGAAGTAGGAGAAAAATTCGGTCAGGGTGAACTTTTCCTGCCCCATGTACTTGCAGCTGCCGAGGCAATGAATGCCGGTATAAAAGTTATCACGCCGGAAATGGAAAGGCGCAAGTCTCAGACCAAGAGCCTCGGAACCGTTGCTATCGGAACCATCGAAGGCGACATCCACTCTATCGGAAAGGATATTGTAGCTTCCATGCTCAACATTGCAGGTTTCAAAGTAGTGGACCTTGGAAGAGATGTCCCAATTAAGACTTTTGTAGAAAAAGTTAAAGAACTCAAACCCCAGGTTGTCGCATCCTCCGCACTTATGACAACCACAATGGTCAACCAGATCCAGATTGAGGAACAGCTGAAAGAAGCAGGTGTACGCGACCAGGTAAAGACCATGGTCGGTGGCGCTCCTGTTACCCAGGACTGGGCAGACAAGATAGGCGCAGATATCTACGGCGAAAGCGCTAATGACGCAGTTGCTAAGGTAAAAGCAGCTTTGAACGTCTGATAAAGCAGCCTTAGTAAATGGATTAAGTTGCAGAAAATGCACGTTTGAATACATTTTCTGCAACTCTATTTTGTGCAATATTTGTGAAACTGTAGCTTAGGATATAGCTGGAACAGTTCTTGCAAATCATACCGCTCAAGGGAATATTACAAAAACGGCTGAAACGATTGTAAAAATGGAAAACTTATATACAGTCTGAAAAACAGCTAAAAACAATAGTTGAAAAGAAGTTTGAATTTAAAAAACTTGAAAAATATTCCCAGGTATGAAAACCCCAAAAAGAGCTTTTGGGCTGCACTTTCAGGTTGTGGAGATGGACTGGAGATTATGTCCTGAGGGAACTCCACAGCGTTCTGAAAAATGGAGGGAGTTTTCGTGGATTTGAGAACCTTAAAAAAACAGGAAAGTAAAAGAAAGATCAGTAAAGGGTATATGTGGGCCCTTTTCTGTGCTGTATTCTGGGGTATCTGGTATCTGCCGGGTACTGTCGTCTGGGTGCTTAACCCGTTCGATCAGATGCAGGCAACTATTGCCAAGACAGGTGGAGATGGTACAGCTCTTGTTATAACTGCTGTTCTCATCACTGCTTTCAATGCACTTACGGTCATGGTTGCACTGATGATCTGGAACGGAGTACTTGGTAAATACGGAGAGCTTGTCCGAACCCTTAAAGAATTCCATCCATGTTCCAAATGGTTCTTCCTTGCCTCTATTTTCGGAGGTCCTATGGCAATTCTAGGTTCTTTTATTGCTATGGGCTTCATTGGTGGAGCATTTGCAGCGGTTGCTGGTCTTCTTTATCCTGTAGTAGGATCGATTCTAGCTTATTACTGGTATGGAGAAAAGATCTCCAAAAGAGCAGCTATAGGCATAGGAGTCATCATTATTGGAGGTGTTACAATCTTCGGTGGTGGTCTTCTTTCTGATCTCTCTTCAGGTAATGTTCAGTGGATAGGATATCTAGGTGGTTTGATGGCTGCTGCAGGCTGGGGAATTGAAGGCGCAATTGCAGGCAAAGGACTTGACATTTCAGAGCCTGATGCCGGACTGACTCTTCGCTTCCTTGGAGAAAACATTATCTGGTGGATCATTATTGTACCCTTGCTCGCACTCTTTGGTTACCCCATGTATTCATTCGCACTCCAGGTTTTTGAACCGATGACCCTGCTGGTCCTGATCTTTGCAGGGATTACCTTTGGTTTCTGTTACGTTTGCTGGTACAAATCCTTCCCGCTCATAGGGGTTGGAAGAGGCCAGGGTATCGGAAATCTTTATGGCCTGTGTTCCATTATCTTCATTTTCCTCTTCTTTGGAAATGCCCCCCAATGGACTATCCTTGTCGGAGGCACCCTCTGTGTAATTGGCAGTTTTGTCATGTTTACGGAAGATGCAAGTGCACTTGAAACTCTGAGAGGTGAATGAAGTGGGTGGAAATCGTCCTATAAAGTTCAGGATTCTGGAGATTCTTCTGGATGGGAAAGAGTACTGGAACTATGAGATAGTTTCAAAAATCCAGGAAGAGTACGGCATGAACAGTGCATATGGCAGAGACAGCATTAACTTTGACATTATTGAACTGGCGTCTGGAGGAATGCTGAAGGATGTGGAGCAGAAAATTGACGAAGAAGGAATTTACAAAAAAGAATTCCTTCTGCACAAGTATGTGATCACAGACTTTGGGAGATCCCGAGGTTCTGATGCCTGCTTGAGAAATTTGTGACCATAAGGAGGATAAACATGACGCAAACAGCAGCTGCTCTAGAAGCTTACAATGCATACTGGGCAAACTCCTTCATACCGGAAGCAAAGATCCTTTGGATGGTTTTGATCCTTATTCTGGCAATAGTGGCCCTTTGGCAAGCCAGAATTTTTGTATCAAAATTCTGAACCCCAGAATACAGTTTCCTAAATTTAATTAATAAAATAAAAAGAAAGGAGAATAAAAATGGCAACTGAATACGCTTTGAGAATGGGAGACGGAAAACGTGTCTTCC
>NZ_LMVP01000088.1 GCF_002287235.1 Methanosarcina spelaei | reverse complement strand
TTACATGTCCCATCTTGCTCCATATAAGTTTGCAATATCTTTTGCATTCAAAATCTCTTTCTGAATATTTGTGATATAAATGTGGTGCTTTTCATCCTCGTCATTATATACTGCAACAAGACGTACATTCATCTCATCCTGTTTTTGCTTGCCTTTATATTCTCTTCTTTTGAATGCTATTTTTACAACTGCATCAATATCTTTTCCAGAAAGTTGCTTAATGCACTCACTAATAGGTTTCCCTATGAAATCTTTGCACTTTGTTTTAGGCATTCCTTCCTCTATTGAAACAACAACAGGATCCATATTCTTTTTAATTCTTGAAACGAAATACCCCCCATTTTCTTCAACCCTTGCAAACATCTGAGTTTTGTAGAAACCAAGATCAACAAGGAGAATACGGTCTTTGATCCAGGGACCGATTTTCAATGTTTTTATCTCAGCTGATTTTTCGGAGTACAGAGCAACGGTTTTAGGGCCGTTAGCAACCGCACTTACCATAACTCCGACTTTTACTCCAGCAGCTACTGTTCTTGCTCTTGCTGCTGGAAATTTATCTGATAAAGAAGAGTGAAGACGAACAATTGTGCTGTCCTGAATGACAATATCCTGGAAGTTTTCGAGCTTCTTGCTAAGTTTTCTACCAGGTTCTTTTGCAAGTTCTTCTATGCCGTGAATTACGCACTGATGCAGGAACTCAACTAGTTCTGGAGTAAAACGATAGTACCAGCTGCTATCGCTTATGGTTTTATGGGACTCAGTTTCATATTCTCGTTTCAAACTGGAAAGTGTACGCTGCAAGCGTACGCCAAAACTAAGAGTTAAAACCCAAAAGATGATGACAGGGTCAATTTTGCGCTCACGTTTTATAAGACCAGTTTCTTTGGCAGTTTGCCTTAACCACTCTTCGGGAAACATTTCCCGAAGAGAGTCTTCAAGAGTAGGTGGGGGACGAGGAGACATAGAGATACATGTGTTAAGGTATTGTCATATAAAAACATCTTCAAGAGAAGGAATTTAGTGCTTAACCGATGACCAATGTAAATTTATTCATAAATTTTCAAGTTTTCAGCATCAAGAGTGAAGAAAAGACAAGAACGAAGAACTGACAAGAATGAAGAACTGACAAGAATGAAGAACTGACAAGAATGAAGAACTGACAAGAATGAAAAAATGGCAAGAATGAAGAAATGATAAGAATGAAAAAATGGCAAGAATGAAGAAACGATAAGAGTGAAGAAACGACATATAGTTAACTAACAGAGCGAATAAATAACTTGGTGCTAGTGTTTGATATGGTGATGGCGTATGCAGGAGTTAACTATTGATAAAGCCAAAACAGCTCTTGTGGTTATAGACCTACAGAAGGGAATAGTCGCACAGCAAACAAAGCCTTATCTTGCACAGGATGTTATAGCAAATGCCTCAAAGCTCGTAGACACGTTTCGGAAAAACGATATGCTCGTATTCCTTGCGCATGTTGTAATAACAAAAGAGACGATGCTCAAGGTCTTAAGCGATGAGTCATTCTCGAGTTTTTCAGTCCCGCCCGTTGACTGGTCTGAATTTGTGCCTGAAATATCCCCTACCTCAAAGGATATTGTTATAACTAAAAGGCAGTGGGGAGCATTTTACGGGACTGATCTGGAACTCCAGCTACGGCGACGTGGAATGAGCACGATCGTACTTTGTGGAATTTCAACCGACTTTGGCGTTGAAAGTACAGCACGCTTTGCCTACGAGTATGGATTTCAACAAATTTTTGCCGAAGACGCTATGGCTTCCAGATCTGAGGAACAACATAATGCAGCTGTAAACTTCATATTCAAAAGAATAGGGAGGGTGAGGAAAACGGATGAAATCCTCAAGGCTCTGCAATAAGGCTAAAAAAATTAATCTTATTATTCTCTGATGTGGCTTATCATAATATGGAGCTCATCACAATGTGAAACTCATCACAATGTGAAACTCATCACAATGTGAAATCATCACAATGTGAAATCATCACAATGCGGAATTCGCAGAATAAAGTCCCTTTCCAGATTTGGTTGCAGCAATTATGGCAAGGTTGCGGGATTTCCATAAACAGTCAACATATCCGAATCCTGCTGCCTTCATGTCGTGAAATGTTTCCCAGAGCGTTCCGGGTTTATCTCCCATCTTTTTGGCGTTTTCCAGGCGATTAAGCTTTAGTTCGTCGAAGGTCCATTCCTGTCCAAGCTTTTCCTTAAGTTGCATCACCAGAGAAGATATATGGTTATTTAACTCCCATTGATCAATATCTGGAGAGTCTTCCCTGAAGAGATCCCCGTTTATAAATAAACCATGCTCTTTTAGAAGTTCACGGATATCGGAATATAGCTTGATTCTGTTTTCAAACTCTACATGATGAATTGAAAAACAGGATACAACAGCATCAAATCCTCTATCTTCGGTTATATCCAGGATTCCTTGATTCAGATCACGTTTGACTACAGTTCATTTGTATTCGGTTAAGGATTTTGAGCTGCTGATCTCGATTTCGACGGAAAAACTCAAACCCAAATGTTTAGTGTTTAAATTGAAATCGATATCAGATTCCAGTTTTGCATTTGATGAATAATTTAACAAATTTTATGAAAATCAATGCAATTGATAACGATTTTTCCTTAACCGATGACCAATGGACTACAGTTATGTTTTTATTGTCCCTGAACCTTTCACTGCTTCGCCTTATCATCTCATCGGAGAAATCGATCATGAGAACATCTGCTTGAGGCTTTAACTTCAAGATTCCGGCTGTCACATCGCCCAGGCCGCATCCCAGATCAATTATCTTAGGATTCATTGACCCTAGTTCTACTGCCACCTTTGAGATGATCGACAATATTTCTTTCCTTTCAGGTATGATTATATCAGCTGTTTGAGCATATTTTTCAGCAGCCTCTGGATGAGTCCATCCTTCTTTTTTCTCTTTTTCCATATCCAGCAATATATCCTTAATAAGTTATAAATTCCAGCTATTATGTTAGTGAGGCTATCCTAAAACTCAAAACATTTCTCTTAACATGGACTTCGAATAATTAGTGTCGCATCAACCGTAAAATGTCATATAAAACCGATTGGAATTCTTCGAAATCGTTAAATCCTTGATGATTGACTCGGGCACTAATCAATTTTAAAAAAATTCAAAAATTGCCTGCTTTGCAGGCAACTACGCAAGTTATAACATAATTCTTGCAACGTTTTACTACTGTGAGACACCAGACTTTTTTGGAAAGAGGGTAATGGCCTCCTAATCATTTCTGGTCGTAATGAATACGAATCGGTCCTGAGATTGAATTGAATACCAGATCGTTATTATCCAGATATTGCAGAACTGCATATGCGCCGTTTCCGAAATTCACATCGCCAAAAATAGTCTGATGAACTGTTTTACCGGTATTCCAATCAAGTCCGAGTACTTCCCAGCCTTCTGGAGATTGGTAACCATTGATGAGAGCCATATTACCAGATGTGCTGTGGATGGGGATCATGCTTGTCGATGAGACATCTGATCGTGACCATACGGAAGACCATTTATGCGTTGAGGTATTCCATTGGAAGCGTTCAGCGCCATACGAGGCAGGGGATGCCGGGCCCATGAGTGAGACCTGAAGAATCTTGTTTTTGTCTACAAGGTTAGAATCAAAAGTTTCCGGAATATTATTCACAACAAAGGCTCCATATCCGTATACAACTACGGACTGTTCTGACTGTATCCATTTGGTATTATTTGGCAAACCGCATGTTACCTGGATCTGGTCAGCAATGCGCTGGTATCCATCAGGAATTTCGTCACGCCAGAATGCCACCAGGTTCATTCGTTTGGCACCATCGGTTATGACTACCAGTTTATCTTTGTCATTGCCGAATCCCATGAGCGTTGGGGTAGATCCTGTGCCATTGCCAAACTTAATCATAGGAGGTTGTACCGAACTGGTGTATTCTTGCGACCACGCACCGTCAGCTTCATCGTCGGAAAGTTTCGTACCGGTCCAGACGAGCTTGTACATAGCACTATTGCTAGCTACATGTATACCGTTGTTTTCGTCTACTGCAATTGAGTTGCTAACGTATTCACTGTCATTAAACCGGCAGAAAGATGCACAAGTAGTGTTGAGGTCGCGGTCAACGACTGCTATACCATTGCTGAATGTGATAATAAGATGACCATCATATGTCATGGAAAGGCCAGATACTCTTACGCTTGGCAGATGGTTCTTACCCTGAATAGCAGTTACTACATCTTCTATCATATAGCACTTTTTTATGCCTTCGGATGGTTTGTAAGGATTCTTTAGTGCAAATGCGTAGATGTTATTGCCATAATTGACATATAGTATGTTTTTGTTATCTACTACCGAGTATCCCCCATTTCCGAAGCGATCGGAGCAATTTTCACCGAGAAGGCTTTTTAAGTAAATATCCATCGAGGTTGCGTTCATTCCTGCAGCAGATGACTTGCCGAAGGTGCTGAAATTTTTATTCGGAACAGCAGGTAATTGGTTGTTTGTCGCATTGGCAAGTGCCTCATATTCCGCCACTGCAGTCCAATTATCGTCTTCAATGTTAACGTAGCTTACACGATCGGTACCGACCAATCGGTTTTGTTGTTGGATCTATAGTGAAAAACACCGCAGAGAGGCCCATAAGGTGTAGAGTCACTCTGGGAAGAGTCAAAATGGGTGATAGAATACAGTGAAGATGCCAGGTAAGGATTGGGGACAGGCCCGTTGATATTAGAAATATTCTCGCTACTTAAACTCTTAGAATTTTCCTTATTTCCAAATGACTCTGCGCTTGCGATACTACCCAGTATTAAAAATACCAGCGCTGTAATTCCTATGGCATTTAATAGGATCAGCTTTCCAGGGATTATAATGCTCTTCATATCAAACCTCAAATTTTGGATTTATATACTGAGCTGATCCCAAAACCCGAAACCCTTTATTTAAATATTAAGTTTGAATACAAATAAAGTATTTATAGTTAATTTAATCTAAATTTTCTATAAAAAGTCAAATCGGTTTTAAGATGAGCTCTTTAATACTAATTTTGTTCTATCCAGAAATAATTTCGCTCTAAAACTTTTTTCCTTTTGTTCACATTTTTCACAACCCAAGTAATCTCATTCCGATTCTAACTTTTACCTCAATCGGTAATCTATTCTACATTTTTGATGACTCTAACTGTCAAGTTTTAATGCTTCATAAGGCCTTGTGCGAAAATGAAGCCCTGTAACAATAAGGTTTATCCGTTATAAAAAAACATTATCGATTGGGGAAATTTTATGGAAACAATGGACGCAATTTTAACTCGAAGAAGTATCCGAAAGTATTCTCCGGACCCGGTAAATCGGGATGTGATTGAGAATGTTTTAAAAGCCGGAATGAATGCACCGTCTGCAGGAGACGAGCAGCCCTGGCATTTTGTTATAATTGATCAACATGACCTGCTTGAGAAAATTTCGGAATTACATCCATATGCAAAAATGCTAAAGGGTACTCCAACTGCGGTGCTTGTCTGCGGGGATCAGCACGCTCCGAAATATAAAGACTTCTGGATTCAGGACTGTTCGGCTGCAAGCCAGAATATGCTGCTTGCTGCCCACGATCTTGGACTTGGCGCCGTCTGGATCGGGGTTTATCCCGTTGAAAAGATGATTCAGGAACTCAGGGATTTGTTGAATATTCCGGCACATATAACTGACTCAGTACCAAAATCTAGTGATGAATGTAAAACTCAAAATCACTAGATTTTATAAATGGTCACCATCCATGTAATACAACTTAGTGATTCAAGTCTTTAGATAGCGAATATCGATTTTGATAAAAACTGGATTCTTCTTGCTAATTAAGACTTTCTATCAAAAATGCAAAAATCACTGGATTTTGGAACAGAGTCCATATAACTCCGTTTTCAATAATTGCAATGGGTTATCCGGCAGAGGAAAAATCAGGAAGAATGAGGTACAATCCTTCCAGAATCCATAGTAATTTCTGGTAAAATTTCTCAAACTCAAATCCGAAAAAAGGGCAATATCTGACCGAAATCATGTCTAACCGACATCATGTAGCTTCCCACCTAAATTTTCGTAGATATGTGTTACTGTGAAAGGTATGGTTTATACAGTTATTACTTTCATTGAACCTTTGCTTTACTTTACTTTACTTTACTTTACTTTACTTTTAATTCACTTAAATTCAACTTTAATATTAGTTTTAATAATCTTTTGAAAACATTCATTAATTCAAGGTAATAATTATGTGCAAAATTAAACAATGATCTAAATTAAGTTAAAAATTAAGCAATAGTGCAAAGAGGGCTGTTTTATGGAAAAGAAATTGGTATCAATTCTTATTTTACTTATAATGCTTTTTGCTGCACTGCCTTACTCAGCAGGAGCTGCCGATGAAAATTTTCTTAAACATACGAGCTCAGGAAACGCTTTTGGGGCTGGTGAAAACCTTCAGATCGACCAGAACATCCAAGGAGACCTGGTACTTGCAGGGTCTCGACTTGAAATAAACGGGAACACGGGAAATGATTTTCTGGGCGCAGGCGGGGAGATAATTGTTAATGGAGACGTTTCAGGAAACATTATCGCAGCAGGAGGATCTATACGGGTAAACGGGAATGTAGGTGGAGATGTGGCAGCACTCGGCGGCCAGATTACCCTTTCCCGGAACAGCGTAGTCGAAGGAGATATTTTGCTTGGTGGCGGGGAAGTAACGCTCGATGGAACCGTTAACGGAAATGGGGATGTCTCAACAGACACCCTCAAAACCGGAGATAACTTCAAGCTTAAAGGAAATCTTGCACTTCAAGCCGATAATTATCCATCGAACCTGAACGATAAGGTTGGCGGAAACCTGAATATTACGCAGGTAAATGCGACAGAAGAACAGCATGAAAGTTTTTACAAAGGGTTTAGCATTTTCTCCTTCATATGGAGGTTGCTCGCATCCCTGGCTATTGGCCTGGTCCTTATCTACCTTTTCCCGAGTTTCGTAGGTGGCCTTGTAGAACTTGTAAAAGACTCACCTCTGAAAACAGGACTACTGGGTTTTCTAACTCTAGTTCTTCTTCCGGTACTCTCTATAATCCTGCTTGCTACTCTTATTGGGTGGAGCCTTTCGATCATGCTTATCCTGTTTATGGTATTTGCGCTTCTTATCGCGACAGTACCTGTAAAACTGCTTGCTGGCAGGATAATCTATAATAAAATCTTAAAAAAGGAAGCAGGAAAAATGATGTACTATATTTTCGGGGCAGTCCTGTTTGCAATTGTATATGAAATTCCTTTTCTGGGAGGGCTTATACGTTTTGTTGCCCTCATTATTGGGTTAGGGGCTATAGTAGCCTGGCTTGCGATTCGAGCCAGATCGACAGGTTAAGCAGGTGAGTTTTCTAAGTGGGGAAATTTCAATTTTCTCGTGAAAGTGGTTTCAGGCAGATATTATAAAACTTGGATAAAATATGAGAACTTGGATAAAATATGAGAACTTGGATAAAATATGAGAACTTGGATAAAATATGAGAACTTGGATAAAATATGAGAACTTGGATAAAATATGAGAACTTGGATAAAATATGAGACTTGATAAAATAGGGAAATTTTTAGGTCTGGAAGGTTCGACCTTGATGATAATAAGGATATAAGTGAAGTCGCAAAGGAGATTCTCAAGTTGCGTCAGGATACATTTTCAATAACGTGTAACGCAATCAAATCAGGGATCGATGGAGGTCTGATCCGACGCGATATTGGTCCAGTTGAAGTGAACATCTTGTTGACCCTAATTGTTAAAGGGCTCACAGAATGGACACTAAATGAAAATATTTATGTATATGCGAAGATCTAAAAGCGAATTTTCCGTCCTTATTATCAAAACCTATAAGCAAAAATATTTTAGGGTGGATCATAAATGCAAGAACCGACAAGCTTAACAGTTTCAAATGAAGCAAACAATAAGAGAAAAAGGTCCAGTAAAATGGCTGAGCTGATTGCTCTCCACAGGGTTGCAGAATCGAGAAAGTCAGAGAGTGAACGGATATGTTATGATCCTTATGCAGTCTACTTTGTTGACCCAGAGACACTGGCATTTGCAGCGTCCAATCCAGAAAAGACAAAAGAGATGTCAGAATATTACGAACGTCTTTTTCCGGGTCTTGCGAATTCCATTCGGGCTCGAGTCAGGTATTTTGATGACTTTGTAAAAAGCTCTCTTGACGAAGGGCTTGAACAACTTGTCATCCTGGGCGCCGGATATGATACCAGAGCATACAGGATTGAAGGCCTGAAGGGAAAAGTAAGGATTTTCGAGGTAGACCATCCGGATACTCAGAGTGTAAAAGTTGAAAAAATAAAGTAACTATTCACAGGGTATAGTTAGCGGCGCTCCATTGAGCGCCGCGAGAATACCCTCAAAAACAGGTAAACCATTCATTATT